>JBIPOM010000102.1:0-7341 GCA_044379175.1 Flavobacterium sp.
GTATGTGTATGATGCAACTTTAAATATTAACTTCACTACAGATTGATTGGTTAACGAATTAAAAATTAAAATCACCAAAAATATTGCTAACGAAAATCCAATATGGACTAAATGTCTAGTTTTTACCGTATTTTTTGTTTCTTCTTTTTTCTCCATTCCCAAGAAATCAATACAAAAAGAAGTGGTTAAAGCGGTTAAAGCAGAATCGGTTGTAGCAAAAGTGGCAGCAGTTAAACCTAATAGAAAAACAACTGCAGGCACTAAAGCAAAATGATTGAAAGCAATTTCAGGAAATAATAAATCTGTTCTTACAGCACCATCTAATGTAGGAACTGGAATATTGTTTTTAGCTGCAAATAAATACAATAAAGCCCCAACACTTAAGAAAAACAAATTGATGATTACAAATATTCCTGTAAACGTAAACATATTTTTTTGTGCTTCTTTGATGTTCTTGCAGCTTAAGTTTTTCTGCATTAAATCTTGATCTAATCCAACCATTGCAATAGTTACAAAAATTCCTCCTAAAATTTGTTTTACAAAATGTTGACCAGAACTTATAAAATCCTCAAAAAAGAAAATTTTAGAATATTTTGAATCATTAATTTTTGAAACGGCTTCATTAAACCCAAAATCTAAACTATCGCAAACAAAATAAATCGTAAAAAAAACAGAACTTACTAAGAATACTGTTTGTAATGTGTCTGTAATTATAATTGTTTTCAATCCGCCTTTATAGGTATATGCAAAAATTAGCCCTAAACTTATCAAAACAGTTGCCCAAAATGGAATTCCATACGTGTTAAAAACAAAATTTTGCAATACTAATACAACCAAATACAATCTAAAAGCCGAACCGATTGTTCTGCTTAATAAAAATATAAAAGAAGCGGTTTTATAACTAAAATAGCCCAATCGTTGTTCAATATACGTATAAATTGAAGTTAAATTAAGTTTATAATATAAAGGTAATAATACAGTGGCAACAATAATAAATCCAATTGCATTTCCTAAAATAAATTGAAAATAAGCAAATTGATTGGCTTCTACAGCACCAGGAACTGAAATAAAAGTAACACCTGAAAGTGCGGTTCCAATCATTCCAAACGCTACCAAATACCATGGTGATTTACTGTTTGCCTTAAAAAAAGTATCGTTACTGCTGCCTGATTTTTTGTTCATGAAATACGAAATTCCAAATAAAACAATGAAATACGAAACAAAAAATAGTAGAATTGTAATTGGTTGCATAAGTTTTTTTTACAAAAATAACAGAATAATGTATATTTAATACATCACATCTAAAATTTCAAAAATTTATTTTAGTTATTTGTGTTATTTTTCTCTTTTGTTCGGTTTAAAATACATTGTTTTTTTAAAAATATTCAATTAAAGTACTTAATTGCAGCTAAAAAAGGTAACTCGTTTAGGCCGTCACAATTTAATAAAAAACCTAATTGTAATTATGTTAATAGGTTTTTTCTTTTTAATATATTTGCAAAATGGAATTCTCATCAAAATTATTAGAAAATGCCGTTAATGAAGTCGCAATGTTGCCAGGTATAGGTAAAAGAACGGCAATGCGATTGGTGTTACATTTGCTAAAACAACCAGCAGAGCGAACATTTTTATTAACAGAAGCATTAACTAAAATGCGAAATGAAATTATTTATTGTCAAAATTGTCATAATATTTCGGATTTTACCATTTGTGAAATTTGCAATAATCCATCAAGAGACCATTCGATAATTTGTGTGGTTGAAGATGTTAGAGATGTTATGGCCATTGAAAATACACGAATGTATAAAGGAATTTATCACGTTTTAGGTGGTAAAATATCTCCTATTGAAGGTATCTCTCCCAGTCAATTGAATATTAATTCTTTGGTAGAAAAAGTAAAACAGCAAAAAGTATCTGAAATAATTTTTGCTTTAAGCTCCACAATGGAAGGAGATACCACTAATTTTTATATCTTTAAACAAATTAAACCATTTTCAATACAAGTGTCTACAATAGCTAGAGGCATTTCAGTGGGTGACGAATTAGAATATGCAGATGAAGTTACATTAGGAAGGAGTTTATTACAACGAATTCCATTTGAATCATCAATTAAATCTATTTAAGGTTTCACAAATAAAATAAAATAGTAAAAATAAAGTAAGTTAAAAGATGATTAAAAATATTTGTTGTATTGGTGCAGGTTATGTTGGAGGTCCAACTATGGCGGTTATTGCCCAAAAATGTCCACATATAAAGGTAACTGTAGTTGATTTAAATCAAGACAGAATTAACGCTTGGAATCATGAAGACGTAAGTTTATTACCTATTTATGAACCTGGATTAGACGAAGTAGTAGCGGAAGCAAGAGGTAGAAATTTATTTTTTTCCACTGAAGTTGATCAAGCTATTGATGAAGCAGATTTGATTTTTATTTCTGTAAATACACCTACAAAAACCTATGGTGTGGGAAAAGGTATGGCAGCAGATTTAAAGTATATCGAATTATGTGCCAGACAAATTGCTCGAGTAGCTAAAACAGATAAAATAGTAGTTGAAAAATCAACATTACCAGTACGAACTGCTCAGGCAATTAAAGATATCTTGGATAATACAGGAAACGGCGTGAATTTTCAAATTTTATCGAATCCTGAATTTTTAGCAGAAGGTACTGCAATTGAAGATTTGTTTGCTCCAGATCGAGTATTAATTGGTGGGGATACTACAGTTGAAGGTCAAGATGCCATTCGTAAATTAGTTGAGGTGTATGCCAATTGGGTAAACAAAGATCATATTTTGACCACTAATGTTTGGTCTTCAGAATTATCGAAATTAACAGCAAATGCTTTCTTAGCGCAACGCGTTTCTTCTATTAATGCGATGAGCGAATTGTGCGAAAAAACAGGAGCTGATGTAAATGAAGTAGCAAAAGCCATTGGTTTAGACAGTAGAATTGGTTCAAAATTTCTAAAATCATCTGTTGGTTTTGGAGGGTCTTGTTTTCAGAAAGATATTTTAAATTTAGTATACATCGCAAAATCTTATGGATTACATGAAGTTGCCGATTATTGGGAACAAGTAATTATTATGAATGACCATCAAAAACGTCGTTTTTCTAAAAATATAATTAGCACTTTGTACAATACCGTTTCTGGTAAAAAGATCGCTTTTTTAGGTTGGGCATTTAAAAAAGACACAAATGATACTCGTGAATCTGCTGCTATTTATGTGGCAAATGATTTGATTAGTGAACGGGCCACTATTGCAGTTTTTGATCCTAAAGTAAAAGAAAATCAAATACTTTCCGATTTAAATTATTTGGAATCTCGTACATCTGAAGAAAATGAAAAGTACATTACAGTAGAAAATAATGGGTATGAAGCATGTAAAAACGCACATGCCATCGCTATTTTAACAGAATGGGATGAGTTTAAAACATACGATTGGCAGAAAATATATGATAATATGCTAAAACCTGCTTTTGTTTTCGATGGAAGAAATGTATTAAATAAAGCAGAATTAGAAAAAATAGGATTTATTTATCAAGCCATTGGATCATAAATCATGTTTTTTAATTCCTTACACTTTGCAGTATTTTTACCTATAGTTTTTGTTTTTTATTGGTTTGTTTTCAATAAAAATAAATCGTGGCAAAATTCATTGTTAATTGTTGCAAGCTATTATTTTTATGCTTGTTGGGATTGGCGTTTTCTTTTTTTGTTAGTTTTTTCTACTCTTTTAGATTATTTTTCAGGGATTCAAATAGAAAAAAGCAAATCAGTTAAGGAAAGTAAATTCTGGTTTTGGTTGAGTGTTATAATTAACTTAGGATTTTTAGGTGTTTTTAAATATTATAACTTTTTTGCCACTTCATTCACCGAATTATTAAATGGCTTTGGATTTCAAGTAAATCCTTTGTTGATTAAAGTAATTTTACCTGTTGGAATTTCATTTTATACCTTCCATGGTTTGTCTTATGTTATCGATATTTATTTCAAACGCATTAAAGCTGAAACAAATTTTATTGATTATTCGCTTTTTGTAAGTTATTTCCCTTTATTAGTTGCTGGGCCCATTGAAAGAGCCACACATTTATTGCCGCAAGTAAAAGTAAAACGAGAATTTAATTTCGAAAAAGCCAAAGAAGGTATTCATCAAATTATTTGGGGATTAGTAAAAAAAGTAGTCATTGCGGATTCTTGTGCCTTATATGCCAATGAAGTATTCAATCATCAAGAACAAATGAATTCTTTGTCTTTAATGTTAGGAGCAATTTATTTTGCATTTCAAATTTATGGTGACTTTTCAGGTTATTCGGATATTGCGTTAGGTACTTCAAAGTTATTTGGAATTGATTTATTGAAAAACTTTAATTTCCCATATTTTTCTAGAGATATTGCTGAGTTTTGGCGTCGTTGGCACATTTCATTATCTTCTTGGTTTAGAGATTATGTGTACATACCATTGGGAGGAAGCAAAGGAGGAAAATGGATGCAAGTTCGAAATACGTTTATTATCTTTTTAATAAGTGGTTTTTGGCACGGTGCCAATTGGACGTTTATTGCATGGGGATTTCTGAATGCCATCTACTTTTTGCCATTATTACTACAAAATAAAAATAGAAATAACTTAGAAGATATTCATTTTAAATGGAATTTTGAAGGAATAAAAACAATTTTACAAATACTTATTACTTTCTCAATAACCACTTTAGCTTGGATATTTTTTAGAGCAAAATCTATTTCTGATGCTATTTCGTTCATAAAAAACATGTTTACTAATTTGAATTTTGATAGTCAATATTTAGGTAATGCTCGTTACGCACATGAAATTATAGGGTTATTAGCTGTTTTTGTTTTGTTTGAATGGTTTAATAAGTACAAAATAGAACCGATTTCTGGGAAATATGAAAATGTAAAATTATTGTTTTGTATTATTGCTATTTTGGTTTTAGGTGTATTTTCAGATTATAAAGAATTTATTTATTTTCAGTTTTAATGAAACGTTTTTTTAAATTCACAGTTTTTTTTGTTTTTATACTTCTTACAGCTTCATTCTTGTTGGATGTTATTTTTACTTCAATACTTTCTCAATCATCTGAAAGGAATAAAGTTGAAAATGTGATGCACACATTCACAAAAAAATATGATGTAGTTATTATGGGAACTTCTCGTGCCAACAATCATTTTGTAACCGATTTGTTTGAGAAAAAAGGTTTAAAATCCTTTAATTATGGTATTAGTGGCTCGCACTTATTTGAAACGTCTTTGTTGTTAAAACTAATGATGGCAAATAAATTTCAAATTAAGAATCTAATTCTGGAAGCGGATTTAAGTATTTGTAATGAAAAAAGAGACGAAGGAACAACGGCGCGTTTTATGCCTTATATTCACACAAATACTTTAATTAAAGAGCATTATAAAAAAGAATCCGATTTTAATACACTTTATTATTTGCCTTTTTATAGATACATTAAATTTGATGCAAAAATTGGCTTTAGAGAAGTATATCAAGTTCTTGCAAATAATCCAACAAACACGCTCCACAATAAAGGATATTACCCTTTAATTTCAGATAAAAAGGGAAGCATGAAAAATGATATTTCTTCATTAATAGTAATCCGAAATAAATATTACGAAGAAATTAAAAAAATCTGTAAGAAAAATAATATCAACTTAATTGTAGTAATGACGCCTATGTGTAAAAACACAAAAGGGTTAGATTATTTTGATAAAGTGAAAAAACAATATCCAGAGATCAATAATTTTGAAAATACGATTTCTGATGATCGTTATTTTGCATCGTGTGGACATCTAAATAATGAGGGTGCTATTCTGTATACAAAACACATTTTAAACACCTTTTTTAAGTAGTGCTTTTTACCCTTTTTTCCTTTTTTAAGACTTAATTTTTCATTGAAAATAATAAAAATTAACTTTATTTTTCATTTTTTAGTGATTTTATTCTTAACTTTTTGTAAACTCTAAAAGCTTACTAATCAATACGCTTATGTCTGTTTTTAAACTACTTTTCATCATAACAAAATGTTAATTAATTGATTTTCAGAAAAATAACAAAAAAAGTTGTATCTTTGTTAAGTTAATTCTTTTGGTGTGTTTTGATATATGTCAATCAAACACATTGTAAAAAACACGTTTTTTTACCCAATTGAGAAATAAATTTACATGAGAAAAGACATTTTTTATTTTGGAGTTGCCATTGCATTTATTGTTATAATTAGTTCTGGTTTTAGTGTTTTTAAAGCGGAATCTGTAGCAGGATTTCATATCGATGATTCTGAAGTTTTCGAGTATCGAGTACCATCAAAAGATGAATCGGAAAGGTTGAATTTTTCTATTCCTTTTACAGGAAATTCCTTTATTGGTTTTACACAAGCCTTAGGTGTTAAAGAATCAGCTTGCATTTATAATTTGGTAAATCCTTATGGATATATGGGTAAATACCAATTTGGAAGAAGCACATTGCGTCATTTAGGTGTCTTCAACTTCAAAAAATTTCTAGACAATCCTTCTTTACAAGAAAATGCTTTTTATGCTTTATTATGTGTCAATAAGTGGGAGTTAAGAAAAGAAATTAAAAATTATTCAGGTAGAGTAATTAATGGGATCAAAATTACAGAATCCGGTTTATTGGCAGCAGCGCATTTAGCAGGTGCAAGTTCCGTAAAAGCATATCTTCGAAGTAATGGAAAAAATGGTTTTAAAGACGGTTTTGGCACTTCGTTAAGTTCTTACATAAAACGATTCAATGGTTACGACACATCAAATGTTATGTCAAACAGGTTTGCAAAAGTTACAGATTAATTTTTTTGAATAATAAATATACAAGGTCGGTTATGTAAATCGACCTTTTGTTTTTTCCAGTCGTTTACGTTTTTTGTTTTTATAAATTCTGTTGGCAATGTAACATCACATGCAATACATAAATTGGTTTGCGGATGAAGTGTGGTTAAAATATCTTCTAAAAATTTATTATTTCTATATGGTGTTTCCATAAATAGTTGTGCCTGATTTTTTTCTTGAGATATTCTTTCTAAATTTCTCAAGGTACTTTTCTTTTCGCTTTTATCGATAGGCAAATAGCCAGTAAATGCAAAATTTTGACCATTCATTCCACTGGCCATCAATGCTAGTAGAATAGAGCTAGGTCCTACTAAAGGCACCACCTGAATTCCTTTTTCATGAGCTAATTTTACAATTACAGCTCCCGGATCAGCAATTCCTGGACATCCAGCCTCACTCATAACCCCCATATTTATTCCGTTTAATAAGGGTTGAATCATATCGTAATGCTCAGAAATGTCTGTATGTTTGTTTAAAGACC
>JBIPOM010000014.1:0-24696 GCA_044379175.1 Flavobacterium sp.
ATGTATTTGATAAAGATTATTATTTTGATATTGCTCTGAGTACTGTTATACGTGAAGCTTTGTTGTGGAAGAGAAAACGAAATACCTTTTCCGATACGCCAAGCGTTCATTTAACGCCAAGAGAAATAGAAATTATACAATTGGCGACCAAGGAAAAATGCAGTAAGGAAATTGCTGATTCACTTAATATTAGTACACGAACAGTAGAAAAGCACCGTAAACATATTATGGAGAAAACAGATTCTAAAAACTTTATTGGGGTCATTTTGTATGCTTTAAAGTCTAATTTGATACTTTTAGAGGACGTGTAAAAAATAGATTATAGTTCTTAATGTGTAGATTTTCAATCCGAGCTAACAATAACAACCATCATTATATTAAAACTACAACTTTTTGTAATTTTAGTTTATGTTTTTTCTTTTACTTTGTGGGCAAATATTACATATCCGCGCTATCCATTAGAGGACATATCCGCGCCATCGGGTTTAGTGTTCAAGTGGTGTTATTTAACCTCAATTTTTAAAAACAAATTAGAATCTAAATTATCTTTAGATAAATATGAAGGTATTAATCCTTTAACATATATTGAATTATCTTTATTTATTTTAATTTCCTCTGGAATATAATTATCAACATTATACTCATACAATATTTTTATTTTATGATCATCAAACATACAAAACTGTATTCCATTAGGCATTACATCATAACCTAAAGAATCAGCAATTGTTATAAAAAAATTACTATTTTTAAAAAAAATAGGTTCTCCCCATATTTTAAAAACATATCCATTTCTCTCGTCTATAATTAAATGACTGCTAGTTTCGAGTTCTTTCTTTAAAAAAACATATAATCCTAATCGTTTAAAATAACCTAAAATTTCATATTTAATAAAATCTGAGTCTTCATATTTACCTATTGAATCTTTTAATACTATTTTATCACCATTTCTAATTTGTAAAGAATAAGCACTTTCAATATGAGGTATATTAATAGGTTCTGTTTTTTCAGAATAATCAATTTCATTAGAGTATTCTAATTTAGAAATCTTAGAAACTTTTAATCGTTTATTATTTAACTTTATTGTATCGCTAATAATTGAGTTTGTTTCTTTATTGGTATTGTTTTTTATCTTTTCTTTTTCTTGTGAAGAGCAAGAAAAAGAAAAGATAAAAATAAAACATAGACATAATTTATACATATATTTTTTTCTTTATTTGACCGATTGTGCGGATTTGCAATCCGTGTAAACTATAATTACAACCAAATGTAATAAAATTCAATAACTTTACGTTAATGTAGCTTCTATTTTTCTTTTTACTTTGTGGGCAAATATTACAAATCCGCACTATCCGTTAGAGGATATATCCTCGAAAACAAGTTTAATTAATAATAACTCCCTTAAAACTAACAAATACTATTACATCACAATAATTTTATTAAATTATAAAAAAATATCCTTGTGGATTTAAGAGTTCATACGTATTTATTAAAATAAAAAAAATATTAAAAGTTTAGTATTTGTATAACTATAATAGGATTTATTTATTAATCTGTATAGTTATTTTAGAATGGGTCACAAAAAGACATAGTGTATAGATACTCCGTAGATAGTGTATAGATAGTGTATAGATAGTGTATGTAAAGAGTATTAAAGTCTTAATTTCAAATTGAAAAAGAGTAAAAACAAGAAATTTTCAATAGTTTTTATAGGGCAACTCAATCCATCATACAATATATCTGTATTTAATAACTTCCTGTTAAATTGTAATGTTCTTTCCAAAAAACAACTAACTTTGCTACAACAAGTTTTACAACTTAATAATCAATATTATGAAAAAATATCAAATTTTATCCGTTTTACTTTTGCTTACTATTTCTGTTTCGGCTCAGTTTTCTCAAAAACCATTGCCTTATGCATACACAGATTTAGAACCTTTCATAGATGCACAAACTATGGAAATTCATTACAGCAAGCACCACGCCGCGTATATTAAAAATTTAAATGCAGCAGTTGTAGGAACTGATGCCGCTAAAATGACACTAATAGAGATTTTCTCATATGTCTCAAAGTTGAGTCCAGCCATTAGAAACAATGCAGGCGGACATTATAATCACGAATTATTTTGGTCACTACTAACACCAATAAAAAACACGAAACCATCTACAGAATTAGAAAAAGCTATTACTGACACGTTTGGAAGTTTAGATGCTTTAAAAGAAAAAATTAACGCAGCTGCTACTTCTCGTTTTGGTTCAGGATGGGCTTGGCTTTCTGTTGATAAATACAACAAATTAGTGGTGTCTTCTACGCCTAATCAAGACAATCCGTTAATGGATGTTGCAGAAACCAAAGGAACTCCTATTTTAGGAATTGATGTTTGGGAACACGCGTATTATTTAAAATATCAAAACAAACGTGCCGATTATTTAACGTCTATTTGGAACATTATCAATTGGGACGAAGTAAGTGCTAATTATAAATTAGCAACTAAAAGCAATTAATTTATAGAAATGAAAAAAGTATTTTTAGTTCTGTTTTTATTCGGAACGCTATTGGTTGCTGCACAAGAAAGTACACCTACTTTAGAAAACATCGCTTCTTTTGAAGGAAAAACAATAACAATTTGCGAAAAAGTAACCAGTATTTATGAAACAAAAGGCGGAAATGCGCTGTTGAATTTTGGAAAATCTTTTCCAGACAATGCATTTTCTGTAGTAGTTTTTAAATTAGACAGAGATTCGTTTTCTTACGATCCATTAACGTTAAATACAAAAACCATTTGTATCACCGGAACCGTTATATTATATAAAGGAAAACCAGAAATTATAGTTAAAAAGGAATCTGAAATTGTTGTAAAATAATTTTAATTTATTTGACACGAATTAGCACGAATAAATTGTTGAAAATTTGTGTAATCTGTGTTGAAATTCTTAGCCACGGATATTAGGATTAGCACTGATTAAATTTGTGTAATCTGTGTTGATTTATTTTGAAACTGGCGGAATATTATACTAAACGTCTTGCTTTTTCTAAATCTTCTGGCGTATCAATTCCTATACTTGCGTGGGACGTTTCAATCATTTTTATGCGTTTTCCGTATTCCAAATAACGCAATTGTTCTAGTTTTTCTGAGGCTTCAAGCGAAAGCATCGGTAATTTAGCAAAATCCAATAAAGCTTGTTTTCTAAAGGCATAAATACCTATGTGCTTCATATATCGAACACCCACATTTTCCTCACGTGGAAACGGAATTACCGAACGAGAAAAGTATAAAGCAAACCCGTCTTGGTCTGTAATTACTTTTACATTATTTGGGTTTTCAATTTCAGTTTTATCTTTAATTTCAAACATTAAAGAAGCCAAATCAATTTTCTTTTCTGTATCATTTTGAAATGCCGTTATAATTTGTTCTAAAGGCGTTTTATTGATAAATGGCTCATCGCCTTGTACGTTTATAATAATATCTGCATCAATATTTTCAACGGCTTCTGCTATTCTATCGCTACCACTTTCGTGCTCTTTGATGCTCATTATGGCTTTTCCGTTATGGGAAATAATTTCTTTATAAATTAATTCCGAATCGGTTACCACAAACACATCGTCAAACAAATTAGTAGCCACAGCCGCTTCATACGTTCGTAAAATAACCGTTTTTCCACCTAAATCTTGCATTAATTTAGCAGGAAATCGTGTAGAAGCATAGCGCGCAGGGATGACAGCAATTATTTTCATTGTAAATGGGTTAAAGGTTTTGGGTTAAAGGTAAAAGATTTGGTTTTATTTCTAAAATTAACTTTAAACACCAAATGTATATTTAAAAATTTATCTATGTTTCTATGTGTTTTCAAAATTACTCAAAATTTTCATCTTTAAACCCAATTAAATATAACTTTTCTTTGGCTCTTGTTATTGCCGTGTACAACCATCTAATATAATCTCTATCCACACCATTGGGCAAATAGGGTTTTTCTACAAACACACTACTCCACTGTCCACCTTGCGATTTATGACACGTAATGGCATAGGAAAACTTCACCTGCAAGGCATTAAAATACGGATTGCTTTTTACTTTTAAAAGTTTCTTGTATTTGTGAATTTCATCTTCATAATCTTTAGAAACTTCCTGATACAATAGGTTTGACTCTTCATAAGTTAACGATGCCGCTTCACTTTCAATCGTATTTAAAAGTAAAACCGTTTCAAAAGAAGCTTCATTGGGATAATCGACCATTCTAATGGTAACATTGGCAAATTTAAAACCGTATAATTCCTGAATATTTCTTATTTTCAACACTTCAATAATATCGCCATTGGCAATAAAACCAGCTTGTGAAGTTTCATTTAGCCAAAAATAGTTGTTTTTTACTACCATTAACAAATCGCCAGCCGACAAATCACTTTCCTTATCTAAAATGCGTTGTCTAATTTGTTGGTTGTACTGATTGGCTCTTTTATTGGAACGCACGATGAATGCAGTATCTTCCGTACTATAATTTCGATAGGATTGATGAATGGCGTCTTCAATATCAAATCCATCATCCAATCGAATAATGTCTTTAAACGACTTTAAATTAAACTTGAAATCATCAATAAAGTGCGATTTTAAAAGTGCTCGTAATTCGGTTGCATTGCTTAATATTCCTGAATTTTCAGCTTGACGCATTACTTCATCCAATTCAATATGAATAATTTCTTTATCGTAATTCACTTGTAGAGAATGAATATCCAAAGCTGGACTAATATCGGAATTCACTGGAGGCAACTGAGCCGTATCACCTACTAAAATCAATTTGCAATTTTGCCCAGCATCCACATAAAACAATAAATCGTCTAATAAAGAACCGTTTTCGTACAAACTCGTTTCGTTAGATTGATCCGAAATCATAGACGATTCATCCACAATAAAAATCGTATCTTTAAATTTATTGGCTTGCATGACAAAACCTACACCGCCATTTTTATTCTTTTTAGGAAAATAAATACGTTTATGTATGGTAAAAGCAGGTTTTTCTGAATAGGCAGACATGACTTTAGCAGCTCGACCTGTTGGCGCCAACATTACCGATTTTTTATTAGCAACGCCTAATTGATTTACTAATGTGGAAATCACAGTTGTTTTACCTGTTCCAGCATATCCTTTTAATACAAATAAGTCGTCTTTAGATTGTAAGATATAGGTAGCAATTTTTTGAAAGAAAATATCCTGATTAGCTGTAGGCTGAAAAGGGAAATTATTCATTAAAATGGTATAAAATTGCGTTGGCGACATTCGTTTTTAATTTAAGAACTTCAAATATAGAAAGGATTTTAAATATAATTTCAATTGAAGGTTTTTAATTCTCTTAAAAAATGTAAATTTGTAAATCAAATGAAAAATATGAATCAAGATATTACTCAAAAAACGTATAAAAAATTATGCTTTGAGGTTGCAAAAAGCAATCTTTCTTTTTGTGTTGTAGATATGATTTCGAACAAAATAGTTACTTATAAATCGTATGCTATAAATCCAAAAAATGTTTTAGAAGAAGAATTATGGAAAGTTTTTGTAGAAAATCCAATTCTGGAAGCAAAGTATGATGATGTGGTGGTATTACATAATTCAAATTTAAACACATTTGTGCCTTCGTCTTTATTTGATCCCAATTATTTAGGCAGTTATTTACAATACAATTCAAAAGTATTTGAAACGGATTATTTCGCTTTCGATTATTTAGACACGTACGATTTAAACAATGTCTTTATTCCATATACCAATATAAACAACTATTTATTAGACCATTACGATACGTTTGATTATAAAAATTGTAACTCTATATTTGTAAAAAAAGCATTAGATTTTTCTAAAAACAAGGATACAAAGCAAGTTTGGGTGCATTTTCAACACGATAGATTTGAAATTACGGTAACCAAAAACACAAATTTGTTATTGTTTAATACGTTTATTTATAATTCATTAGAAGATTTTATCTATTTTTTATTGTTTACCTACGAGCAATTACAACTAAATCCAGAAACAATTCCGGTACAGTTTTTAGGCGATATTTCGGAAGAAAGTGATGCGTTTAAAATTGCATATAAATATATTAGAAACTGTAGTTTGTTAGATGTTTCTAATTTAAAAACCGTTTTAGATGTTCCTGAAAGCGACCTATTAAAGCATTTTATTTTATTTCACTCATGAGAATAATATCAGGAAAATATAAAGGTAGACGTTTACAAGCACCTAAAAACTTACCAGTCCGACCAACAACAGATATGGCTAAAGAAGCCTTGTTTAATATTTTAAATAACCATTTTAACTTTGGCGAATTAAAAATATTAGATTTATTTTCTGGTACAGGGAATATTGCTTATGAGTTTGCTTCACGTGGTGCCACTCCATTAGTAGCAGTGGATGCCGATATGGGTTGTGTAAATTACATAAGAAAAATCGCTACCGAATTTGACTTTGATATTACACCAATTAAAAGTGATGTTTTTACTTTTTTACAAAAACACAAAGGAAGTTACGATATAATTTTTGCAGATCCACCCTATCATATTGATCAAAAAGATTTTGAGAAAATTCCTGTTTTGATTTTTGAAAACAATATTTTAGACGAAGAAGGTATGCTAATTATTGAGCATTCTAAAGATACGAAATTAGAACATTTAGATAATTTTTCTTTTGCAAGAACGTACGGCGGTACAACTTTTAGCTTTTTCGAATTACTAAGTGATGAAGACGAATTAGATACGATAACTGAAGATGATGAAAATGACGAATCAGAATAAAAGCCATTAAGGCGATAAACGGTCTATCTTCCAACTGAAATCTTCATCTAACTTATAACGAATTCTATCGTGTAAACGATTGGCTCTACCTTGCCAAAATTCTACTTCTACAGGTTTAACCAAAAAGCCACCCCAATTTTCTGGTCGTTTAATTTCAGAACCTGATACTTCTGTTTCTAAGTTTTTTAGTTTTTCATCTAAAAATGCTCTTGATGGAATTACTTCACTTTGATTCGAAACAATTGCTCCCAACTTACTGCCTTCTGGACGTGAATCGAAATAAGTATCTGAAATAGTATCTGATGTTTTCTCAGCTATTCCTTTTATAATTACCTGACGTTCTAATATCGGCCAAAAGAAAGAAAGACAAACATTTGGATGTTGTAAAATGGCTTTTCCTTTTTCTGAATGATAATTGGTGTAAAATATGAAACCTTCTTCATTGAATTTTTTAAGCAGTACTACCCTACTTTTCGGAAATCCATCCAACCCTATAGAAGAAACCGTCATCGCGTTTACTTCTCCATTTTCTTGTTCATCCGCTTCATAAAACCAGTTATGAAACAATTGAATCGCATCATCAGGAATGGTGTTTTCTAACAACTCGCTCTTTTCGTATGATTTTCTATAATCGGATAAATCTTTCATTTTTTTGGGTAAAGGGTTAAAGGTTTAAGGTTAAGGGTTAAGGGTTAAAGGTTTAAGGTTAAGGGTTAAGGGTTTTGGGTTAAGGTTTTTGGGTTATTGTTTTTGGGTTATTGTTTTTGGTTAAATATTCTTTATAAATCACTATTGTTTCATTTTTGTGTTTCTCTGTCAATCTTTGTTTATCTCTGTGTAATACCTTTAAAATTCAAATTCCAATCCATCATCTGCAAGTAAGACGTTTTCAAATATTTCTTGTGCTTCTGTTTTGAATAATTTAATAGTACCATATCTTGTGGAATAATGACCTAGTAATAAGTTCTTAACATCCGCTAATTTAGCAATTTTTGCGGCTTGTTTCGCAGTAGTATGCATTGTTTTTTCAGTTAAATGACTTTCACTTTCTAAAAACGTACTTTCATGATACAAAACCGTTACATTTTTAATTATTGGAATTATATCTTCAGTATAGACTGTGTCCGAACAAAAAGCATAACTTTTCGCTTCTGGTGGATTGAAAGTTAGTGCTGCATTCGGTATAATTCTTCCATCATCTAAAGTTATATCACCTCCCAATTTAATTTTATTATAGTATAATTTATCAATATTATAATTTAAGATAGCGTCCAAATTAAGTTTTCGTTCTCTATTTTTTTCTTCAAATAAAAAACCGTTTGTGTAAACACGATGCTTTAAAGGTATGGTGGAGACTTTTACTTTTTCATCTTCATAAATAACTTCGCTTTCTTTAGAAGTTAATTCGTGAAAAAACAAATTGTAAGAAGTGTAGGCATTTCCTAATTTCAAAAGCAATAAAATGGCTTCTTTAATGCCTTTTGGGCCGTAAATGTTCAGGTCTTTTTCTCTGCCCAATAACATAAAAGTAGAAACCAACCCTATTAATCCAAAAAAATGATCGCCGTGTAAATGGGAAATGAAAATATGTTCAATTTGTGAAAACTTAATTTTGTGTTTACGCAATTGTACTTGTGTACCTTCACCACAATCTATTAAGAACATATGATTCTTTATTTCTAAAACTTGCGATGTCGGATTGGTTATTGTTCTTGGTGTGGCGGCATAACAGCCCAATATTTTTATTTTCAAGTGAAATTAGTGTTATTTTTGTTTTTTATTCTCGTTGTAAATATTCATAGAAAAAAGGAAGATTAATAAGACATTTGAAATTAATCTAAACCACTCTACTTTATTTTCTTGGTAAGAAATAATTATATTTAACACCAATAATATAATGGCTAATAGTAAGAAAAACAAGTTGAATTTGGCTCTGGTTGTCATTATTTATTGTTTTCTATTTTACTAAGTTTAATAATTTGTAAAATCATACTAATTGCTAATAATACATTTGCAGAAATAGCCAAAAAATTATATTCATCGGTTTTTAATCCAGAAAATATTAGAATTGCACTCAAAAAAGTAAATCCAAATAATAATCCTGTAAAAATATATATTTTAGTTTGATTGGAAAGTTTCATATTTTAAAATCCTAAGTCGCGTTCAATTTCTTCCATTTCAATAATATCATGTGCTTCTAGTAAAGATGGAACGGTATTTATTGAAGTTGGAACTTTATTAAAATCAATATCCTCTGCAACTACTACAAAAGATTTTTTATTTTTTTTATGTGCTTTTGCTAAATCTGAAAATTGCTTTAAATTGCTTATTTCAAATGATTTATCGTGTGTAATATCAATAATTAAATTAACTGTTTTATACGAATTATATTGTTCTGTTAATTTTTGTAAAAACACATCAAAACTACTTTCAGTATCTTTAATTGTAACGGTATGCCCTTTTTGTTCTACTTTCATATTTGAAAAGTTTAAACGTTAAATTGATTATTATTTTAATGGTTTTTAGCCAATCAAAATTAATTTTTAATCTTACTAGCTAATAAATAAATGACTGCCATTCTTACGGCTACTCCATTTTCCACCTGATCTAAAATAACCGAATGATTTCCATCTGCTACATCAGAAGTAATTTCTACCCCACGATTTATAGGACCTGGATGCATAACTATAATTTCCTTATCCAGATTATTTAAAATTTCATTTGTTAGTCCAAATTGTTGCGTATATTCGCGAGTATTGGGAAAATAACTCATATCAAGTCTTTCATTCTGAACGCGAAGCATATTGGCTACATCACACCATTCTAGTGCTTTTATTAAATTGGGTTCGTACGTTACTCCTAAAGAATTAATATATTGTGGAATCAGTGTTTTGGGTCCACATACTTTTACTTCTGCTCCTTGCATTTGCAGGGCAAAAATATTGGAAAGCGCTACTCTACTGTGTAAAATATCGCCAACAATAACTATTTTTTTACCCGCAACTTCACCTAATTTCTCTCTTATGGTATAACTATCTAATAAAGCTTGCGTGGGATGTTCGTGTGCTCCATCACCTGCATTTATTATACTTGCTTTAACATGTTGCGATAAAAAATGTGCGGCTCCAGGCGAACTATGTCGCATCACTACCATATCTACTTTCATGGCCAAGATATTGTTTACAGTATCAATTAAGGTTTCCCCTTTTTTTACAGATGACTGCGCAGAAGAAAAACTCATTACATCAGCTGAAAGTCGTTTTTGAGCCAATTCGAAAGATAGTTTGGTTCTAGTACTGTTTTCAAAAAAGATATTTGCAATGGTAATGTCTCGTAAAGAAGGCACTTTTTTTATAGGACGATTGATTACTTCTTTAAACTGATCAGCGGTTTCAAGAATTAAATTAATATCATTAGTATTGATGTACTTTATTCCTAATAAATGATTGACGCTTAATTCTTTCATTTTTTGTTTATGTAATTATGTTATTTTTTAACCGCAAACAAACGCTAAGTTATTCGCTAAGTTTCGCAAAGATTTAATTAACCTTTGTATTATATAATTCTAACTTTTTACTTTTTACTTTTTACTTTTTACTTTTTACTTTTTACTTTTTACTTTTTACTTTTTACTTTTCAGTTAATTCTTAACCTCAATATAAACGGCGTCTTCTCCATCATTTTCAGCCCACTTTACTAACACTTTTTCATTGTTGATAGCATCTACTTGTCGACCTCGATAATCGGGCTGAATGGGTAAATCACGACTAAATCGTCTATCTATTAAGGTTAAAAGTTCTATTGATTTTGGTCTTCCAAAAGACTGAATGGCTGTTAGTGCAGCACGAATACTTCTTCCAGTATATAAAACATCGTCAATAAAAACGACATTTTTATCTTCCACTAAAAAATCAATTTGCGTTTGATTGGCTTCAAAAGGTTTTTCATTTCTTCTAAAATCGTCTCTAAAGAAAGTAATATCTAACAACCCTAATTTTAAATCGGAAACTAGATAATCGTTTTTTAAAATTTGAGCCAATCTATTAGCCAAAAAAGTACCTCTTGGCTGAATTCCGATAAGAATAGTATTCGAGAAATCGAGATGTTTTTCGATTAATTGACAGGCCAATCGATGTAGTATGATATTGACTTCTTTTGAATTGAGCAATATTTTTTGACTCATATTTTTGTAAGTTGTGGTTACAAATATAAGATATTTCAATTACATTATCAAAAGCAATTCCAAAAATCATTTTATGAAACACAGATTTTAAAAATTTATATAATTTCTTATATCTGTGTTTTGAAAGTTAATTCTATTTCAAAAATTAAAAATTCATTAATTCTTTATACAATTTATGTGTTGGCAAGCCTACTACATTGGCATAGCTTCCTTCAATTTTTTCAATTGCCACTAAACCAATCCATTCTTGAATACCATACGAACCTGCTTTATCATAAGGCTGATAATTTTTTAAATAATACTCAATTTCTTCTATAGTTAACGTAGCAAAAGTTACTAAAGTCTCATCGTGAAAAACAAGTTCTTTTTGTTTGGTTTTTATGCAAACAGAAGTAATAACCTTATGTGTTTTTCCCGACATTTCCGATAGCATTTTTACTGCGTGATTAGTATCGTTAGGTTTTCCTAAGGCCTGATTTCTCAACCAAACAATAGTGTCAGAAGTAATTAAAACTTCGTTATCTTGTAGGTCTTTTTCAAAAGCACTTGCTTTTAATTTGGCTAAAAAATCTGTTATTTCTTCTGCTTGAAGATGATCTGGATAAATTTCTTCAATTTCTTTTAATCTAATTTCGAAATCAATATCTAATTCTTTTAAAAATTGCTGTCTTCTTGGTGAACCCGAAGCTAAAATAATTTTATGATTTTTGAATTTCTCGTTAAGCATATTGCATAGAAATTAAGATAATTAGCAAGGATAACATGAAAGTAATTTGAACCAATTTCAAAATTCTAATTACCAAAAGGTACTCTTTATTTAATTCGTATTGAAATAATTTGATTGCAACAAATAATAAAGGTGCTATGATAAATAGAATAAAATACCCTACTGCATACAAATTATGTGCTAAATTTTCAACCAAATAATACGTTAGATAACTAATAAAAAGTACTAACGAAGCCGTTACAATAATTTTTGCGTTTTTAATTCCGAAAGATGTTGCAACTGTTGAAATTCCAAAGGTAGCATCGCCTTTTTCATTTGTAATTGTTTTGATAATTTCTATAGCAAATTGCAATAGGAAAATAAAAATCGCATAATCTGTAAGAATGGAAACCAAGGTTTTCATGAAAAATTCATTACCACCATAAATAGCGGGTAAAATATTGAAAAAACTTATGTTTACTATAGATAATGCCGCTACAAGTGCCACAATTACATTTCCTAAAATTGGAATTTGCTTTAATCCATTCGAATAAATATATAATAAAGCCGCGCAAATGACAAATATCGTAGCAAAAGCCGGTTTATTGATAACACGACTTAAATAAAATCCAATTCCAACACCCAAACAAGTAAAAGCAAAATACAGATTATAGGCTGTTTTTTCAGAAATATGAGTTCCAATAACCATTTCATTTGGTTTGTTAATGTTGTCGGTATCTACATCAAAAATAGCATTAATTATATAGCCACCTGCTAAAATAAAAAGGGTTGCAGAAACCAATAATACATACTGAAAATTGGATAAAGACTGCCAAAGCACTAAAGATTGAGGCGCACCTAAAGCATCTTTAAAATGAATATGATTCAAGAATCCGTATTTAATAATGAGTTGCATAAAAGCAAACAGTACTAAATTTTCAATTCGAATTAATTTAAAAAAATGTTTCATAAAACTTGATAGAAATTAAAAAAACTTAGCATCAAAATCGTCCATCCATTTCCCTTGAACTTTTAAGACTTGTTCAATTACATCTCTTACAGCCCCTTTTCCACCATTTGCATGAGAAATATATTTGCTTACGCCTTTTATTTCCTGAACGGCATCTTGAGGACACGTGGGTAAGCCAACTTTTTGCATCACTAAATAATCAGGAATGTCATCACCCATATACAGAATTTCTTCAGGTTTTAATTGATAGGCATCACAAATTTCGTAAAACTTTTCCACTTTATCTGGTGCTGCCAAATAGATATCTTTTATTCCTAAATTTTGCAACCTAACACGGACACCTTCGTTACTTCCGCCTGAGATGATACAAACTGGGTAGCCTTTGTCAATAGCTGCTTTCATGGCGTAACCATCTTTAATATTCATTTGACGAAGCAACTGTCCATCTTCTGAAATATGAACCGTTCCGTCAGTTAAAACGCCATCGATATCAAAGATAAACGCTTTAATATCATTCATTACTTCTTTATAACTTTTCTCCATTTTGAATAGATTTTGTCAGAATTTTATATATTTCTTTTTGATTTTCATTTGTAAGAAAATCGATATGTTTTTCTATGGTTTTTTGATCATTTCTTACAGCTGGTCCCGTTTGCGCTTCACTTGGTGAAAGTGATTGTATTTTTTCAGCCGTTTCTTTTATTAATGGTTGCAAAATTTCAAACGGAATAGCATTCTTTAAGCAAATTTCATTTCCAATCTGATACAAATGATTTGTGAAATTACAAACAAAAACGGCAGAAACGTGAAGTGCTTTTCGCTGTTTACCTGATATAGCGAATACTTTTTTTGATATTGATTTCGCTACTTTTTCTAATACGGCATAATCTAAAATAGTTTCTGCTTCTAAACAAATTGGAATTTCAGCAAAATCAACGGCTTTGTTTTTAGTAAAGGTTTGTAACGGATAAAATACACCTTTACAATTTTTACTATCAAGTACATTGATATCAGCACTTCCCGAAGTATGAACCACTAACCTATTTTCAAATTGTAATTGAGACGAAACACTTGATATAGCGCTATCTGAAACACAAATAATGTAAACATCTGCTTCTGCAATTTTTGAAAAGTCAGATGTTTGAAGTGTTTCTGGAAAATCTTTTGATATCGTTCTAGAAAAAACCTGAACGACTTCTATTACATCAACTTTCGAAAAAGCTTGAAATAAATGAGTAGCCACGTTTCCTGCACCTAAAAGAATTACTTTTATCATGTTGCGAAGATAAACAATCGCAATAACAATATCAAATTTCAATTTTTAAATCAGGATTTAAGTATTTTCTCAAATCTGTGTTGTAAAAAATAATCCTATTGCCTAATTTTGAAAAAAATCTGTAAAATGAAAATTGTTATTTCTCCAGCAAAATCTTTAAATTTAGACAAAGCACTTCCTACTTCATTATTTACTGAAGCATCTTTTTTAAAACAAGCTGAAACCATTCAGAAAACGTTAAAAAAGAAAAAGCCAAAACAGCTAATGGAATTGATGGCTATTTCTGAGAAATTAGCAGATTTAAATTGGCAAAGAAACCAAGATTGGGAACTACCTTTTACAACAGAAAATGCACGACCAGCAATTTATACTTTTGATGGTGAAGTGTATACAGGCTTAGATGCGTATTCGCTTCCTGTTGAGAAAGTTGCAGTTTTACAAGATAAATTACGAATTTTATCTGGATTGTATGGCGTATTGAAACCTTTAGATTTAATGCAAGCCTACCGATTAGAAATGGGAACTTCAATACAAATTGGTACGAATAAAAATCTATACGAATTTTGGAAAAAATTAGTGACGGATTATTTAAATACAGAATTAAATAAAGACGACTTATTTGTGAATTTAGCCAGTAACGAATATTTTTCTGCCGTTGATGCTAAAAAGTTAAAAGTGGCTGTAATCACTCCAGAATTTAAAGATTACAAAGACGGTAAACTCAAAATGATTTCGTTTTTTGCAAAAAAAGCCAGAGGATTAATGGTTCGATACATCATAGATACAAATGCAGAAACAATTGACGATTTAAAAGGTTTCAACTATGAAGGGTATGCATTTGATAGTAATTTATCAGAAGGGAATAAATTGGTTTTTACGAGATAATTTTTTAAGTTTACCAATTAATCATTAAAAGTAAGCAGTTATGAAAAAATTACTTTTTGTATTTGGCATTGTATTTCTTACTTCATTTGTATCAATTAATAATAAATCATTTGAAGTTAAAATTGAAATTGTTAGAAACAAAGTGCAACTTACTCCGTCAAGCGGATTTAATTTTTCGCTAATGGCATTTACTAAAGATTCTGTTTATTTAAACGAAAGTGGAATGATTGATTTTAAAAATAGTGAAGAAGTAGAAAATTCTAAATTTATTTTTAAATTAACCAAACGAAATAATACTATTTTATTAGAAGGCGTTAAAAACACGAATTGGAAAGATTTAGCATTTAAAAATAATGCTGTAATTAATGAAAGTGGACTAAAATAAGCTTAATTATTCAACCAATTTTCTAATATCTTTTTCCCATCAGGAGTAAGTATACTTTCAGGATGAAATTGCACGCCTCTAACATCATAAACGCAATGTTTAACAGACATAATTTGTTTGTTTTCGTCAACTGAAGTTATAATCAAATTTTGTGGAAAATTGTCATTTGAAATTACCCAAGAATGATAACGACCTACTTCAATTTCATTTGGTAAATCATTAAAAATGAAATCAGATTCTATAATTGTAATTTTAGAAGCTACACCATGATATACCTTTTCTAAATTTGTTAATGAACCACCAAATACTTCACCAATAGCTTGTAAACCCAAACAAATTCCTAATATACTTTTGGATTTGGAAAAAGATTTTATAACTTCTTTTAGTAGTCCCGCTTCTTCTGGTATTCCAGGCCCTGGAGACAAAACAATTTTATCAAAAGTTTCTAACTCTTTTAATTCAAATTCATCATTTCTAAAAACAGTTACCATCGCACCTAAATCTTCTAAATAGTGGACTAAATTGTAGGTAAAACTATCGTAATTATCTATGACAACTATTTTCAAATTTAAATGGTTTTTAAAGTTATTATTTTACTTTTGTAAAAATAAACTATTTTATGGAAAGTGCAATGAAAATTGGTGATGTTGTTCAGGTTTTAGATGATAATTTAGAAGGTGTGATTTTACGATTTCAATCAGATAATTCAATTGTCATTGAAACTAAAGATGGATTTGAGTTAATATACAATCCAAAAGAAGTGATAAAAATTGCAAGTGATGCGCCAAAAATTAATTTTGATGGCAACCTTTCTAAAGTATTAGCAGAAAAAGAAATTCCAAAAAAGCCAGGTTCTGTTTTAACCAGATTGAGTAAAAAAGATCCAATGGTTTTTGAAGTGGATTTGCATTTAGAAAAAATAATTACGGGTAAAAACCAAAATTTAACTAACTTCGATAAATTAAACATTCAACTTGAAGAAGCCAAACGAGCGATGGATTTTGCAATTTCTAAACGATACAATCGAGTTGTCTTAATACACGGAGTTGGTGATGGCGTTTTAAAAAGTGAGTTAGAATATTTATTAAGACGATATGAAAACATAGTAATTCAAGAAGCCAATTATGGTAAATATGGATTAGGTGCTATGGAAGTATATATTAAACAAAATTAATGTAATGAAAAATATTTATTTAGATAACGCAGCCACTACCCCATTACGAAAAGAAGTTATTCAAACAATGATGGAAGTTTTACAAAACGATTTTGGCAACCCCTCTTCTACACATAGTTTTGGAAGAAGCGCAAAATCTATTATTGAAACCTCAAGAAAAACAATTGCAAAGTATTTAAATTGTAGTGCTCAAGAAATTATTTTTACATCAAGTGCTACAGAAGCTACGAATTGGATTTTAAGAGAAATGGTAAAAAATCATGGGATTTTAAAAATTATTACCAGTAAAATTGAACATCATGCCACATTATATACGGTTTTAAATTTACAAAAGGAATTTGGTGTAGAAGTGGAATATGTTTCTATTTTACCAAATGGAAATTTAGATTTATTTGATTTCGAACGAAAATTAAATGACGAAATTCCAACTTTAGTAACACTAATGCACGTTAATAATGAAATTGGAACGCAATTAAATTTAAATACAGTTGCAGCGATTTGTCAGAAATACAAAGCTATTTTTCATTGTGATACCGTGCAATCAATTGGGAAATCGACAATAGATTTACAAAAGACGCCTTTAGATTTTTTAGTAGCAAGTGCACATAAATTCCACGGACCAAAAGGAATTGGTTTTACTTTTATTAGAAAAAACCAATCTATACAACCTATGTTTTATGGTGGTGAGCAAGAAAAAGGATTACGAGCTGGTACAGAAGCTGTACATCAAATTGCGGGTTTGGCAAAAGCATTTGAGTTGGCAAACGAATATATGACTGAAGAAACCAAATCTATTTCAGATTTAAAATCATATTGTATTTCTGAATTACAATCTAATTTTGAAGGGATTATAATTAATGGCGAAAATACATTTTATAATATAATTAATGTATTATTACCCTTTTCTGAAGAAAAAACAGCACTAATTTTATTTAATTTAGATATGAAAGGCATTGCCGTTTCCAGAGGAAGTGCGTGTCAGAGTGGTAGTGTAAAACCTTCACACGTTTTGGCTGAATTTTTATCTTCAGATGATATTAAAAAGCCTTCTTTGCGAATATCATTTAGTCATTATAACACAAAAGAAGAAATTGATATCTTTATTGAAAGTCTAAAAACGATATAAAAAAATGCCATTCAATTTGAATGGCATTTTTTATTGATTTAGTTGAAATTATTTAGACCACAATTCAATACTATCTTTATTTTGTTTGATATAATCTTCATTTTTTTCTGCAGTAGCACCTGCTAAAGATAATTTTGCAGTTTCAATTGCGCCTTTTTTATCTCCCAATTTAAATTGAATTAAAGATTTTAATCTATAATACCAAAATGGCACTTTATCACCCGACAAACTTATGCTTTGATTCATCCAAAGTAGCGATTTATCCAAATTTATATTCGCTTGATAATAGTACTGCGCACAAGCGTAATAATCTTTAGCAGAAGGCCCATTCATTATATTATCAATAGATTTGAGAACAGTTTTCTGAGTTGGCACTTCAATTTTTATTGACACTAACGTTTTTTCCCAAGACAATTCTAAATTAGTAGAATCTATTGAAACATTATTGAAGGATATGGTAAATGTTTCCACTAATCTATTTAAACTTTCTGGCTTTGTAGACGTCTTTAAGGCAATTTTATCATCAGACCATTCTTCAGGTAACCCCCAATTGTTAGTATCTTTGTAAAAAATCACATCCCAAGAATCTGCTTTTGGAGTAGTATATAAGGCGTATGTACCTTGTGATAATGGTTTTCCATTTACGATAACATCTTGAGAAAAAGTGACTGTTGTGTTTTTATTTGCACCTGTTCGCCAATTTTTTCCATAAGGAACTAAATCGCCATACACTGCTCTTCCTTTTGCACTAGGCCTATTGTATTCGACACTAATTTGTGTTAATCCAACTGTTTGTTCAATTTTAGAAATTGGACTCGATTGTGGAATTAAAATTTGTGCAGAACCAAAATTAATAATAAATAATAAACAGAATAGAAAACATTTTTTCATAATATATATATTTTTTTGCTAAATTAAACTTTTATTTTTTCATTCAAAAGCAATTTACTAAAAACCTAGAATGTTATTTTGTATTTCACAAAAAATTATTATAAATTTGTAACTAAACTATATAAATTATGAAAAAAATTAAAATTTTATGTCTTGCGTTTTTAATAATCTCGCAATTCAGTTTTTCTCAAAAGAAAAAAATTGCTGTTGTTACTTTTTATGCTAATAAAATGATTTCCTTTGAGGATTTGGGAATTGGTGCAGATGTACTTTTAGGAGATATTTTGAAATTAAGAGATGACCCAAATTTTAATTTAAAACCTATGTTGAATCAATATCATGAAAATTTTTTCAACAACTATTCAAAAGAATTACCATTTGATTTATTACCAGAAAGCGAAGTAGTAAACAACCCAGCTTATCAAGAATTTATACCTAAATATAATCTATCAAATTATGCCGCAAATAATTTCCTTACTATTGATAAATATAAATATATATATGAAGGAATAGGCGGTCAAGTAAACGAAGAAGGAATTGCTAAAATTTTTGCTGACCAAGCAGATGGCGTTCTTTTTATTAATATTGATTTTGCTTTCGAAAAAGGTTTTGGAGTAGGAAGTACAGCTACGTTAAAAGTTAGAGCAACTACAAGAATGGCTTTATATAACAAAACAGGTGAAAAAGTATTTGCTTTTTCAGAATCGGAACGTTCTAAAAAAACTGGTATAATGGTTGGTGGATTACCAATTATAGAACCTGAAAAAATATTACCAATGTGTGATAGTGCTTTAACGGAATTAATGGCAGACTTAGGAAAAAGAATTGCTAAAATTGTTAAGAAAACAGAAATGAAATTATAATTATATTTCAACTTACACAAAATGCCTTAATTTATTTAAGGCATTTTTTTTTATTATTTTGTTTAATAATTTATTTATAACGTTAAACATTTGTATATTTACCATTCTAAATTCATAGCATGAAAATATATAGATTACAATCAAAACAAAATTTACCAATTTCTAAAAAAGAAGCTTGGGAGTTCCTTTCAAACCCAAAAAACTTAAAAATAATCACACCTGAATACATGAGTTTTGACATCATTAGTGGTGCGGACAGACCTATGTTTGCTGGACAAATTATTCAATATTTGGTTACACCAATATTTAGTATAAAAACCAAATGGGTTTCAGAAATTACCCATGTTGTTGAAGGAGAATATTTTGTAGATGTTCAATTGTTTGGACCATATTCACTTTGGCATCACAAACATTTTATTAAAGAAATTCCGGGTGGCGTAGAAATGGAAGATATCATCGATTATAAAGTTCCGCTTGGGATTTTAGGTCAATTGGTTCATCCGTTTATTGTTAAACCTAAATTAGAGGAAATTTTTAAATACAGAAGAAAAAAATTAATTGCACTTTTTGGCGAAATATAATACTATGACACTATTTTGGTTTAGAAGAGATTTACGTTTAGAAGACAACACTGCATTTTTTCATGCTTTACAGGACAATGAAACTGTTTTGCCTATTTTTATTTTTGATGAAACCATATTGCAACATCTAGAAAAAAACGATGCACGTGTTACTTTTATTCACAATCAACTTGAAAAAATGAATGTAGCACTTGGGAAAATTAACAAGTCCCTGGCCGTTTTTCATGGTAAACCTATTGAAATATTTAAAAAACTTATATTTGAAAATAAAATAACGACTGTTTACACAAATCAGGATTATGAACCCTATGCGCGCAAAAGAGATTTGACTTTGAATGAATTATTTAAAGAAAATTCAATTCCATTTAAGACTTGTAAAGATCAAGTGATTTTTGAAAAATCAGAAATTACTAAAGACGATGGAATGCCTTATGTAGTGTATACACCTTTTTCAAACAAATGGAAAGCTAAATTGAAAGAAATTAAACTTGTTAATTATCCTTCTGAAACGTTACTTGACAACATCGCCTTACATTCCTATCCTTTTTTATCCTTGCAAGATATAGGATTTGAAACAACTAAAATAACACTTCCTAAATATACAATTACTGAAAAATTAATTTCTGAATACGAAGCTACAAGAAATTTTCCCGCCATTGTAAACGGAACTTCATTAGTAGGAATTCATTTGAGATTTGGAACAATTAGCATCAGAAAATTAGTACAACACGCTTTAAAATTTGAGAATGAAACTTTTTTAAAAGAATTAATTTGGCGTGAATTTTTTATGCAAATTTTATGGCATTTCCCTCATACACAAAGCAAAAGTTTCAAACCCAAATATGATGAAATAAAATGGGTAAATGATGAGAAATTATTTAAAAAGTGGTGTGATGGAAAAACGGGTTATCCTATGATTGATGCAGGCATGAGAGAATTAAATGCAACAGGACATATGCACAATCGTGTAAGAATGGTAGTAGCCAGTTTTTTATGCAAACATTTATTAATAGATTGGCGTTGGGGCGAAACTTATTTTGCATCAAAATTATTAGATTATGAACAATCCAGTAATATTGGAAATTGGCAATGGGCAGCAGGTTCTGGCGTAGATGCAGCACCTTATTTTAGAATATTTAATCCCACAGAACAAATTAAAAAATTTGATAAAGATTTAAAATATATCAAAAAATGGGTTCCTGAATTGGAAACATTACACTATCCAAATCCAATAGTCGATCATAAAGAAGCCAGAGAAAAATGTTTACGGGTATATAAAGAAGCCGTTGGGTAATTTATTTCATTATAGTTGTAAAATCTAATTCCTCGAACCTATCAATTACTAAATTTGCCAAGCTATAATCTTGTTTTTTGGTATTAACACTTCGGTAACCTACACAAAAAACTCCAGCTGCATGAGCCGCTTTTATTCCATTCGTGCTGTCTTCAATTATAATACAATTTTCTTTTTTAGATTGTGATAATCTAACGGCTTCTAAAAAAATATCTGGATTGGGTTTCGATTGCGGAAAATCCTCTCCAGAAACAATATGTGAAAAATAGGAATGTAATTTAAAACGATTAAAAACGCGATTTATAGTTACTTTAGATGAGGAAGACGCTAAAATTAATTGAATGCCATTTTGATGTAATTGTTTTATTAATTTCTCCACCCCTTCTAATAAAAACAAGTCTGCTTTGGTGTCGAAAGCATCATTAAATAAACTTCTTTTTTTTTCTACTAAAGTGGGAATATCTTCAGTAACACCAAAATGATCTTTAATTTTTTGAAACACATTTTTAGTTGAATTTCCTGTAAAAGAAGCATACATTTCTGTAGAAACATCAATGCCTAAAAGCTTAAAATGTTCATAATAAGCATAATTATGCACGGGTTCTGTATCCACAATTACACCATCCATATCAAAAATCACAGTTTGTAACATCTTTTTGTTTTCTTGCGAAATTAAAAAATTAAATGGTAATTAAACCTTTTTGTGTAACTTTAGTCAAATATAAAATTAAATTCCATTGCAAGAAGAAAAAATTTTTATAGCACGATTAATTCAAATTAAAACGCAGAACGAAGCGTTTAAAGAATTGGTGCAATGCTATCAAAAACCTTTATATTTTCATATACGAAATATCGTTTTAAATCACGATGATGCGGATGATGTGCTTCAAAACACCTTCATAAAAGTGTTTTCAAATATTGGAAAATTCAAAGGTGATAGTAAATTGTATTCTTGGATGTTTCGAATAGCAACGAATGAATCGCTAACATTTATTGAGCAGCGAGCAAAAAAGCAAGGAATTTCAAATGTTGAATTACAACAAAAGGCAATTTTAAATTTAGAATCAGATGTATATTTTGAAGGAAATGAAATTCAATTACAACTTCAAAAAGCCATTGCTACTTTACCTGAAAAACAACAACTGGTTTTTAAAATGAAATATTTTGAGGAAATGAAATATGAAAACATGAGTGAAATTTTAGACACTTCAGTTGGTGGCTTAAAAGCAAATTATCATCATGCTGTAAAAAAAATTGAAGAATATTTAAAAAAAAATTAAACCATTTACGTTAATATAGGTCTTATTTACAATGAAAACAAAATTAGAAAATAATAAAATTAAAAGTGGTTTTGCTACTCCTAACGATTATTTTGAAAATTTATCAGATAAAATAATTGATAAATTTAACGGAGAAATAACTACAAACTTAATTCCTAAAGCATCAGGATATAATGTGCCTGAAGACTTTTTTGAAAAGAATGAAGCAAAATTGTTAACTAGAATTAAATTCACCGATGCAAAAGTTTTTAGTTTAAAATACACGTTGTACAAAGTAAGCGGAATTGCAGCTGTTTTATTGCTAACCATTGTTTCTCCTATGTTATATCATTCTGCAAAAACAAAAAATAATAAGATAGAAGAGTTGAGCTATTTACAATTGCATTCCGAAGAATTAAGTGTATACGAAGTTGGTTCTATGCTAGAAGAAAGAGAATTAATAGAATTAGAAAATGAACTGATTTACAATAATTTAAACAATATTAATTAAATAAAAAATAAAATGAAAAATTTAATAATACTAGTAGCTTTTATTTTTAGTTTGAGCAATCATGCACAAGAAAACTTAGAGGCTAAAAAAGTGGAATTAGAAAAAAGAAGAGCGCAATTAATTGAAAAAAGAGCAGAAATAAGAACAAAATTAATTGAAGAAAAAATTGCCACTAGAAAAGAAATGTTACAAGAAAGAAAGGATAAAATAAAATCATTAAAAATTGCCTTTATTTCTCAAAAATTGGCGCTTACTTCAGAAGAAGCAGTAAAATTTTGGCCGGTTTACAATAAGTATGACGACAAAATAATGGTTTTAAAAGAAACGCAAATGAAACTTAGATTGGACAAAAGAAATAATTCAGATGAAGAGGCATTAAAAAAAATTGAAGAAGCGGAAGCGATAGAATCAGAAGTAATGCTTTTAAAAAAGAAAATGCGATCAGAATTAATTCCGATTATAAGTGCAGAAAAAGTAGTAACTTTAGAGCGTTTAGAACACGAATTTCATAGAAAAGTTTTAGAAAAATTAAGACAGCGCAAAGGGAATCATCCTCTGCCTCCACCAAGACGATAAATTTATAATTAATAAGCCATTTTTAATGGCTTATTTTTATTTTGGTCACTTTGTTTTTACCTGCTAAATATATATTGTTTTTTCCACTAAAACGAAGCGTGTAAAAATCAATATCATCTAAAATTTTTGTCCATTTTTCTCCAAAATTAGTTGTATAATATACTCCTGAAGTACCACAAGTGTATAGTACTTTGCCTCGACTTTTAGGCATAAATTGTACACATGATGCATATCCAAAAGCTTGATTTTTTGATACAATTTTCCACGTTTTTCCACCATTTCTAGTAATCGCTTTATTCATTGAATTATCTTTTTGATTTTCGTAATTTCCACCCACAATAATTCCATTACTTCTGTTGTAAAAATCCATAGAAAAAGCTCCTGTCATCACTTCACCTTGTATAATTGGCGTATCAAAAACCTGCCAAGAAGTTCCTTTATCTTTACTCACAAATAACCTAGATTTTTTTCCGCCAGAAATAATATAAATCACACCATCAACAATTTTTACATTTGTATTACTTGCCGCAAAAGCCGCTTCACCATCTGTAGTTTTTGATAAAATATCACAAGTTATCTTCTTCCAACTTGTACCCGAATTTTCAGTTAAAAGAACAGATAAACAATTTTCTGTTGGATCGCCAATAACTATACCTAGTCCAGTTTTTTCATCAATAAACATACTGTCATAAAACACTTTTTCTCCAATTTCAGTATAAATTAAGCTAGTCGCACTTGTATTTTCAACAGTATTTAATACGTACATATTTGCAGGAGTTCCTGCATTTAAAACATATATTTTGTCATTTGCAAAAGCCATACTTCTAAAATCAGTATTTTCTTTCTGTAATTTTACAATTTTAGTTTCAGCCTCGTTTTGGAAACTTATAAATCCTGCTTTACTATTTGAACCTCCAAACCAAACACCATTTAGGGTGGGGTAAATAGCTCGAATAGAAAGAGAATCTAACTTTATATCTTTTCTTTCTAAAACTTGATATGTGGATTTACAAGATAAAAAAACAAAAAACACGAAAAAGGATAAATATTTCATAAACTACTTATTTGATGCTAATATACAATTAATCAAAAAATTTAGGAGTTTAATAGCTACATTTTTAGTATTTTATAAGTTCAAAACATGGTATTTCACGAATGAATCCAAGATTTTTTGTTTTTAATTGTTATCTTTGCAGGCATTTTTATATATAATACATGAGATTTCATAGAAACATTAG
>JBIPOM010000264.1:0-7259 GCA_044379175.1 Flavobacterium sp.
CGAATTCCCTGATCACACTGATCACACCAGCCGTCTGGTTTAAGGTTCCGGTGCCATTGCGGCGTCCGACATACATGTTGCCGTTGCCGGAGGTGGTGAGCGCGCCGCCGTTAACGTTCAAAATGCCAGTGCCGCTTTCGCGTCCCACGACGAGTTCGTTGGCGACATTGAGCGCGCCTGTGCCACTAAGGGTGTAGGTTCCCAGTGCACCGGCGTTCTCATTGCCAATGAACAATTCGTTTTGATTCACGTAGATCGTTCCGCCGCTGTGCAAGACATAGCCTGTACCATTGTTATGCCCGACGATCATCTTCTCATCTCCGGTCTTAGTGATCGTTCCGCCCGTCATGTTTAGGGTGCCGATATGAGTCCCGTTGGCACCCTCGCGACCAATCACGAACTCGCGCTTAACATTGAGAGTGCCGTCGCTGAGATTGTATGTGCCAGTCGTGGGGTCGCTCTGATTATTTCCATTGGCAATAAAGGTGTTGTGGTTAAATTCGACCACACCGCCTGATTGGTTGACCACAGCAGTGCCCTTGTCGCGACCGATGAAGACATCATCGGTTCCCGCGACGGTAAGCGAGCCACCTGTGATATTGATCGTTCCGTTTCCGCGATCATTCCCGAGGCGGAAATTCCTCGATGCGCTCAATGAGCCACCTGCAATATTCAATGTTGCGACGCCTCCACCATGGCCAATGTGGGTCTCGTCTGCTCCCCAACCAGTGTGAGAAAGAATGACCGAACCCGACTCCAAATTCATCACGCCGACGGAACCGTTGTCGTTACCGATACGAAGTGTCCCTGTGACATTCAAGGAACCCGTCGTGTTGATGTTCATGGTCCCGTTGCGGTTGCCACCCCATGCGGCCAAGTTGAGATTTCCGGTGGCATTCAGAGTTCCTGAGCCTAGTGCATAGCCACTGATTCCAGTGCCCACGGTCGAGGTGTCGGCAAGGTTGTAAAAGCTTGGCGTGTTGTCCATTCCGACGGCCATCCAAGCACCACCAGCAGTGCCGGCAATACCCGCGCGGTGATCGATTCGGCCGCCTCCGGTCACGTTGATGTCATTCGGGATAAAAGCGATATCAGCGGTGATCGTCGCGATGTTGGGAGTGGTCGTTGAAACAACCGCGTTGTCGAGATAGAGAGTATCCGGCACACCTTCCAGTGACCAGTTGGTCGCGTCATTCCAATCCGAACTGGTGGTTCCGGTCCAAATGTTATCATCCGCATGGCTGAACGACGCGCTGAATCCGAGGACGAAGGCTGTGACGAGTGGGGCACCGAAGTTGCTTTTACGGAGCATGGGATTATTCGATTTGGATTTCATTGGTTTGGGATTTTGTTTGATGAATTGGTTTTGTTTCATAAGGAAGCTTTGTGATAGGTTTGAATTCCACGCGCGGGAATCTTGCACGCCGCACCTTCACCGGCGACATCGAGCGTGAAGCTCACGGCTTGCTCGGTCGGGTTCACCACCACGATCGCCAGCGTGTCATCAGGGTTACTGAAGGCGATGGACTGGATCCCCTGGGGGCCACCTTGTGAGTGAATCCGTCGGGCACCGGGTTGGACGAACTTGCTGAAGTGGGCGAGGTAGTAAAACGAGGGACCGTAGGTGACTTTTTTGGTATTCGTATCGACGATAACGGGGGCATCGCAGAAGTTGCCGACATGGTTCGGTCCGCCGCGCTGATCGAGGACGATGTTCCAGTCGATGAAGCCGCAGACCCAGTTGCTGAAGTCGCCGATGATATTGCGGGCGTAGCGTTCTCCATTCTCCCATTTGCCCATGTTGCCGGGAGCGCCTTCGACGCAACCTTCAGTGAAAAGGATGTGCTTGTCGGGGTACTTCTCTTTGACGCGCGCCGAGGCCGCGTAGTCATCACTCACATACCAGTGAAGTCCCATGCCCCAAATGTATTTGGCGGTGGCGGGGTCGCCGAGTTGGGCGTCGGCGTATTTTTCGATCAAGTCGCGGTTGTGATCGAGGGTTAGGAGTTTCACATCCGCGAGGCCCGCGCCGTGCAATGCTGGGCCGAGAAAATCTCGCACAAAATCGCGCTCGTGCTCGGGGCTGTATTTGCAGGACTCCCATGTCTGATGGGCGTCGACCTCGTTCTGCACGGAGAGCGCCCAGATCGGAATTTTCTCCTCTTTGGCCATTGCTTGAACAAATTTCACAAACACGTTAGCCCAAGCCGGACGGTATTCCCAGCGAAGGAAACCACCATCGTCCATGCGGTTGTTGGTTTTCATCCATGCGGGCGGGCTCCATGGGGACGCCATCAATTTGAAGCGGTCCGCTCCGGCGACTTTGCGGGCGTCGTGGAGCAGCGGCATGATCCAGCGACGCATCGGCGCGAGCGTGAAATCGTGCAGATCATAGTCACCAGGGGTCGGGGTTAGTGACCACATGTTCAGCGAAAAGTCGCAGGAGTTGATGTGGGTGCGGGCCAGGGTGTAGCCGATTCCCTCCTTGGGGTCGTAGTAGCGGCGGAGGATTTCCATCCGCTGCTCCTGAGGCAACTGCGCGAGGACCCAAGCCGAGGATTCGGTGAGTGCGCCACCGAAGCCGACCATTTCCTGAAAGGTCTTGGATGGATCGCAGACGATGGCATTCTCGGCGGATCCCGAAGCCTTGGCTGGCGCTGGCACGACACTGAGCCTGTGGCCATTGTCTTTGGCAGTCTCGACCACCGACCAACTACGGGCAACCGATGCTGAGGCATCGGCGCTGGCAATTATCATGGAAAAGCTGGCTGCAAAGATGGACTTAGGAAATTTATGGGTGTTACACAAAAAGTGCATGATTGGTTTTGAGTAGGTGAAGCGGTAAGGGGATTGAAGGTGTGTAATGGTGGTTTACAGTGAATTATTACCACTGCAGCCGCATCCGGCATATAGTCCGTAATGACTAGTAAGAGATCGACTTAAAACGTTCCAAAGCGACTGCCGCACTGCCGATGATTCCTGCACCATTACCGAATCGGGCACGAACAACCCGAAGCCTGTGCTTGAAGGTTTTATGAAGCTGGGCCTTGAGCTTTTTTCTCAGCGGGACCAACAACTGGGAGCCTGCGTTCGATATGCCTCCGCCAATCACGATCGTGTCCGGGTTCAGCAACCAAATGCAGTTCGCCAGGCCGCAGGAAAGTTGGGTGGTGAAATCGTCCCATACCTGAAGGGCCACTTTGTCGCCCTTTTTGGCCGCCGCAGATAGGGCAGCGGGCGAGCATTCGTCCAAGGTCATTTTTCTTCCGGCGGCTTCGAAAAGCTCGGCAGCCTGTGCCGCCAATTCTCGGTTGCCGAGGTATTCCTCATTCGCCCCGATGTTTCCGTAGGTGCCAAGCTTGCCACGATAGTCGATGCTCATTTGACCAATCTCGCCCGCGCCGCAAAAGGTGCCACGATAAAGTTGACCGTTCAGGACAAGCCCCCCGCCCACGCCTGTGCCGAGAGTTACACCGATCATGTTGGTCGCCCCCACACCAGCGCCGTGCTTGAACTCGGCATATGCCATGCAATTAGCGTCATTTTCTACGAACGTAGGAATTCCGGTGGCCTTGCTCAGCAGGGTGTTGAGCGGCACATTCTCCCAGCTCGGCACATTGGTCAGGGCATGAACCATGCCAGAGTTGACATCGGTAAAGCCGGGCACCCCCATACCCACCGCGACGATGCCGGGCGTCGTCTGCTGCAACCCAAGGATTGCGTCGCGCATGGCTGCCAACAAGTCCTTGGCCCCGCGAAAATTGTGGGTCGGAATCGGATCGGCCTGATACAGTAACTCAGCACCTCGGCACACACCCAGTTTGACGGAGGAGCCTCCCATATCGATGCCGATGGCAAGCTGAGCGATAGCGGTGGATACTGACTGCCTTCTCGATGACATGAAAAACTATGGAATACCAAGAGCCGCCGCAGCGCGGTTTGGCGCTACGGCGGCAGGTTTCAAACGGAGAAAACCCATAATCTCCGGAAATTTTCTCAAGCATTGCGACGGCGGCGAAGCAGGGCGAGCATGCTCAAGCCACAAAACACGGCAGCGCTCGGCTCGGGGATGACGGTCAGGCCCAGAACGCCGGTGGACTCTGAGAACTGCCAAGTGTTGTTGCCGCTGGCGAGATCCCAGACACCATTCAAATCACCGTCGAGCAAGCTTCCGGAATACTGGTCGGCGAGCGAAATAGTGGCGAAGGAGTCGGTCTCGCTCGCGAAATCAAAGAGATTCCACGAGTAGGTGCCGACTCCAAAGAGGGTTCCGATGTCGAGCGTGAGCGTGCCACCGTAGGTGAGAACACCTGCCGCACCTGCACCCGTCAAGTTGACGAAATCATGACCACCCACAACCCCAGCACCTGAGGTGCCGTCGATTTCCATGATGGTGATCCCGTTCAGATCAACGGTATTGGTGAAGATCATTTGGCCTGGGCTGTTTCCTACGGCGAGCGTGCCGTCGATGACAGCAGCACCTACGGTTCCCGAACCAGAGAGAGTCGCGCCGCTATTGACTGTGGTGAGACTGCTCGTCGAGATGTTGCCGTTGACGACGAGTGCTCCTGTGGCAACATTGGTAGAACCCGAGTAAGTACTCGTGCTTCCAAGAGTAAGGCTTCCGGCGCCCAATTTTTCCAAGCCGCCGGTACCGGTGAAAACTTGACTGGTGCTCACATTGAAGCCGTTGCTGTTGATCTTGAGCCCGCCGCTCTGCACATCTGCCACGTCGATATTTTCGATGAGGTTGGCCTCATCCCGTTTTGCTTTCAGGACACCGCCGTTGAAGTTGACGGTCGCGTTGCCATTTCCACCTGAGATCTTGGTCGCGTTCACAGTGCCGCCATTGAGATTGAAAGTGCCAGTGCCGTTGTCGCGGCCGATATGCACTTCATTGCCGACATTGAGCACACCCGTTCCGCTCAGGGAATAGGTTCCAACCGATGAGGCATTGCTCTCATTGCCGACATAGACCTCGTTTTGCACATTCACCGTGCCAGCGCTCTGCGATAAAACTCCCGTCGCTTGGTTGTGCCCGATGCGCAGGCTTTCGTTGGTCCCCAAGGTTCCGCCTGTCATGTTAAGGGTTCCGGATGACCCTTGTTCCTTGCCAATGAAGATGTTGTTCGCCACTGTCAAGGAGCCTCCACTAAGGTTGTAGGTACCTGTGCCGATCTTGTTGTCGTCACGCGTTCCCACGCCGAATTCCCTGATCACACTGATCACACCAGCCGTCTGGTTTAAGGTTCCGGTGCCATTGCGGCGTCCGACATACATGTTGCCGTTGCCGGAGGTGGTGAGCGCGCCGCCGTTAACGTTCAAAATGCCCGTGCCGCTTTCACGACCGACAACAAGTTCATCCGCGACGTTGAGAGCTCCAGTGCCACTCAGGGTATAGGTTCCTTGGGCTCCGGCATTCTCGTTGCCGATATAGAGCTGATTTTGATTCACGTTGATCGTTCCGCCGCTGTGCACCACGGTGCCCGTGCCATTGTTGTGACCAACGATCATTCTCTCATCTCCGGTCTTGGTGATCGATCCCCCAGTGATATTGAGTGTACCCGTGCCACCCTCGCGGCCGATGACAAAGTCACGGCTGGTGTTGAGCACCGCGCTGCCGCTGAGGTTAAGGGTGCCGTTGCCTCCGCCGCCTTGCCCCACGTAGAAATCGTGGTTCAGCGAGATGGTGCCGCCGCTTTGAGTCAAGGTTCCCGTGCCGTTGTCGCGACCGACGAAGGTCTGATCACCGCCGGTCTTGGTCAAAGTGCCACCCGACATGTTCAGAGCGCCAGTACCACGGTTATTTCCGACAAAGATCTTGTTGTTCACCGTCATTGTGCCCGACTGTAGGTTCAGAGTACCTTGACTGTTCGTGGAATCGCCAAAAAACAGCTCACCGGAAACCGCGAAATTTCCGGTAGTGTTGACATTGATCGTTCCATTCCGGTTATCACCCCAAGCCCCAACAAGCAGATTGCCCGTTGCATTTAGAGTTCCAGTGCCTTGCGCGAAGCCACTGATGCCGGCATTTGCCGAGCCCGTATTCGCGAGATTGTAGACCCCGTTCTCTACCCACATCCAACTGCCTCCACCCGTGCCGGCGGTTCCAGCGACATGATCGATTCGGCTGCTGTTCCGAACAATGATATCATTGGGTGACACTGAAAGATCCGCAGTAATGGTTGCGATGTTTCCAGTCGTGTTGTTGACAATGGCATTTTGCCCAGTTGGGACGGCGCCACCCCAGTTGGCCGCCGTGTTCCAATCGGTGCTGGTTTCACCATTCCAATCGGCGGCATTGGCGGCGGATACGCCGAATGAAACGGCTATGGCGGTAACGAGATGCACTCCGAAGCTTGAACTGCGGAGTCCGGCGGCGTGGATTTTTGGCTTCATGGTTTTTTTATTAGGGTTGGGTAATTGTACTGGCAGAGTCGAATCATGTAGTGACGCATTGCAGACAGTGATGGTTGTAGGATAGATTTTCTGTTTCGCATATAGTCCGAATGGACTAGCGATCTCCCCGATTGTCACTTGTGAAAACGGTGGCCTACATAGCAATTTTCTGCACCCCATTTCTTTTCCAGCTCAACGAAAACTTTCGAAATTCATGACCTTCAATCCATCTGCATCCACTTACACAAGACGCCTCGCCCTCGGCATTGCCCTCACCACCCTATGTGATGCCGCATTGGCCGCGTCTCCACCTTGGCTCACTGCCAACGATGCCAAAGTCAAAGCCATCGTGGAAAAGATGAGCCTCGCCGAAAAGGTCGGGCAAATGACCCAGCCAGACATTAGCGCGGTCAAGGATCTGAACGACATCACGACGCTCGCACTGGGATCGATTTTGAGTGGTGGCAGCTCGGATCCCACGACGGGCAACAAGCTATCTGACTGGGCGGCGCTCTATGAAGATTGTCAAATCCGTGCTCTCAAGTCCCGCCTCGGGATTCCTCTGATCTACGGTGTGGATGCGGTTCATGGGCACAACAACATCCTTGGAGCGGTAATTTTTCCACACAATATCGGTCTCGGTTGCACCCGGAATCCACAATTGGTTCAGGAAATCGGGCGAGTAACCGCGCGTGAAGTTCGGGCTTCGGGGATCCAGTGGGCCTTTGCCGCTTGCGTCGCCGTGCCGCGAGACATCCGCTGGGGGCGGACCTATGAGGGATTCTCGGAGGACCCGGTTTTGGTAGCATCTCTCGGTACCGCCGCGATGCGCGGCTTGCAAGGGACGGATCTTTCGGGAA
>JBIPOM010000103.1:0-7220 GCA_044379175.1 Flavobacterium sp.
AAGCCTTGCTATGAAAATTTGATTCGAGAAAAAACGAAATATAACCCTTACTCAAAGTTGTTAATAACTTTATGGTGCTTTACATAGGAACGCCTGTTACAAGCTGCCGTTCTTCTGTCCGCTATGTCCAAATTACTTCTCACTTGTCTTGCGAAGTTCCGTTAATACATTATTTCCTTCTTTAAATAATTTTAGCCAAGAGGAAGAATTGTTTTCAAAATTCTTCATTGTTTCTTGTCCTACGAAAACGCCGTTGTTCGTAAGCAAATAAAATTTTACTTCGTCTGTTGCTGGCAAAGGTGTCGTTTCGGTTTTAGCTGTTTTGTCGAGAAATGTTTGTGCTAAAGCTACGAATTGTTTTGCTGCACTATTCACGTTTTGATGTTGTCCGCCACCAATTACACCGCCGCCAGAACTTAAATATAAACTTGCGTCACCTGTCTGATAGGAAACTGTTGTCGCTGTTGCACCGCCCATTTCCCAATCCATTACAACTCCAAAAACAACAGTTTTGTCTGTTGGCAATGAAAGTCCAAGTTGTTCGGGTGTCGCTGTAAACGCCATATTTCGAAGTCCTTCAAAAGCGTTTTCTTTTGTCTGATGAACTTTTGGTATTGTCGTGTCTTGGTCGGTAACTGATTGTTTGTCGTTTGCAGTTGATTTGTTTCCGCAACTTGTCAAATAGAAAACAAGTCCGCCTGCTAAAATTATTCCGATAATAATGTATGTCATTTTCATTGTCTGTTTATTAGTTGTAGGGTCGTCCTACGGTTGCTTGTAATGACCGCTCGGCTTTGTCGTCGTTTCAAGAGGAACTTGTTCCGAATTGAAATGCGTCAAAGGCGACAGTTGGGAGAACGTCGTGCGGAAGCAACGATGGTTTTCCGACTGTCGGCGTAGCCGAGCGGTCATTGGGAAAAATTGTCCCGAAGGGCGATTTTTCCCAACTTGTATATATGCGAAACTTTCAAACCACTTTTATTCCAAATTGGAAAGATTGGCGAAAGTTTTGTTTCGCATTATTAAAATCAAATATAAAGAATTATTTTAAAACTTTTTATAAGGACAACCCTATTTTAATCATTATTTAATAACAATTCTCTTTTTCCGTTAGGCAACTGTCTAATTACAATTGAGGCGTGGTCTAAAGGTAATAAATGCGGTATTTTTTCTGGCCATTCAATAAAGCACCAATTACCTGAATAAAAATACTCGTCAATTCCCATATCATAGGCTTCCATTTCAGAGTTAATTCGATATAAATCAAAGTGATAAATGGTTTCTCCACTTTCGGATAAATATTCGTTAACTAACGAAAAAGTAGGACTACTTGAATTTCCTGTAACGCCTAATTCTTTAACCAATTCCTTAATTAATGTGGTTTTACCCACACCCATAGTCGCGTGAAACGTAATTACTTTTTTTAAACTCGGTGTAGCAAGAATTTCTTTAGCTACTTTATTTATGTCTTCTAATGTAAATGTTGCAGTCATTTTTTTGGGTTTAGGGTTAAAGGTTTAGGGTTAAAGGTTAATGGTTTTGGGTTCAGGGTTTTTGGTTTAAGATATACGGTTTTACCTTATACCTTTTACCTTATACCTTTTGCCTCATACCTTTTACCTCATACCCAAAACCTTTTACCTATTCTACTTCGGATTTAAAACTATACACGGTATAATCATTTCTTCTAACGAAACGCCTCCGTGTTGATACGTATTTCTGTAATAACTTACATAATGATTAAAGTTGTTTACATACGCCAAAAAGTAATCGCTTTTTGCAAAAATATAAGAACTGGTCATATTTATACTTGGTAAACCAATTTTTTTCGGATCTTTCACGGCATATACATCTTTGCTTTCATACGTTAAGCTTCTACCGGTTTTGTATCGTAAATTTAAACTGGTGTTTTTATCGCCAATCACTTTCGATGGATTTTTGCAATTAATCGTACCGTGGTCGGTAGTAATAATAAGTTTAAAACCCATTTGTTGTGCTTGCTGAATCATTTCTAATAAAGGCGAATTTTTAAACCAACTTAACGTTAAAGAACGATACGCTTTGTCATTAGACGCCAATTCTTTTACCACATCCATTTCGGTTTTAGCGTGCGATAACATATCTACAAAATTGTACACAATAGTAGTTAAATCGTTATTTTTACACGATTTAAAATTATCTACCAACTTCTTACCATCACGTAAATTGGTAATTTTAAAGTATTCGCTCTTGATGTTTAAACCCAAACGTTTTAGTTGTTCGTTTAAAAAATCAGCTTCGTGCATATTTTTTCCACCTTCATCGGTATCGTTTTTCCAATATTGTGGATATTTCTTTTCCATTTCTAACGGCAACAATCCTGCGAAAATAGCATTTCGGGCATATTGTGTAGCGGTTGGTAAAATAGAGTAGTAGTTCACTTCCTTTTCAGGCTTGTAATGATTGAATACAATGCTTTCGAAAATTTTCCATTGATCCAAACGCAAGTTGTCAATAACTACAAACAGAATAGGCTTGTCTTTCTTACGAATTTCAGGCGCTACCAATTCACCAAATAATTTATGCGATAAAATCGGTTTGTCTGCTTTTTCATCGAACCAATCTTCGTAATTGCGTTCAATAAATTTTCCAAATTGCAAATTGGCTTCCGCTTTTTGGCTTTCTAAGATTTGAATCAAGTTTTGGTCTTCAATGGTTTCCAATTCGATTTCCCAATACACTAATTTTCTATAGAATTCTGCCCATTCTTCAAACGAGTTTACCATTGCCATTTCCATCGCAATTTTTCTAAACTCTTTCTGATAATCTAAGGTAGTTTTTTCAGAAATTAAACGCGAATGGTCTAAGTTTTTCTTTAAACTCAATAAAATCTGATTCGGATTTACGGGTTTTATTAAGTAATCGGCAATTTTACTACCAATGGCTTCTTCCATAATGTATTCTTCCTCACTTTTTGTAATCATAATTACAGGAGTAGACGATTTAAATTCTTTCATTTCCGAAAGGGTTTCTAAACCCGAAAGTCCAGGCATATTTTCATCTAAAAAAACCACATCAAAGGCAGTTTCTTTGTATAAGTCAATTGCGTCTTGTCCGTTGTTACAGGTAGTCACGGTATAGTTTTTCTTTTCTAAAAATAAGATATGTGGCTTCAATAAGTCAATTTCGTCGTCTACCCAAAGTATTTTTATATTGTTCATCGTATGTCTGATTTAAAAGTGCAAGTTACTATATGTTAAACGTAAATTTTCTTAAAAATTGTGTAAAATTTTTATATTTGATAAAAATAAAGATCGAAAATGAAAAAAACTATAAATTTCTCTATATATAAAATTACTTTAATACTTCTTAGCTTATTTATTTTTCTTTCATGTGCAAAGAAAAATTATAAAGCAAATTTTATTAGTAATGATGAAGTTATTTTTAGCTTAAAAAGAATTGTAATTAATGATGCTGATATATTGAATGAGGTAAAACAATCAATAGAAATTTACAAGAAAGATTGTGGTTTTAAACCTGATTATGTTACTCTTGATGTTATTGATGGAATGATTTTAAAATTGACCAAATATCAAGATTCAGACGATGAGAAAGTATCTTTAATCAAGGAAGAATTAAAATTTGCTCGAGGTGTATCAATAATTGATAAAGTTCCAGTTATTATTTATTTTTCAGACGAAGAACATAGTTTATTTTTGGTTATAAATAATAAACTAACAGTAAATTTTAAAAGTTCTAATACCGGTTGTTTTATTGATAGATATTACGAGTTTGAAAATGGAAAATTAAAATTATACAGTGAGTATTTTCTTGGTGATATTAAAATTAGAAAAGCTATTGATAACATAAATTAAGTTATTTTTGTTAAGTGATACGCATATCGTTTCTATTAAAAGTAGTTTTTTTGTTTGAAGTATCAATTATAATAGAATTAACGCATACGTTTATAAGTAATTTTTTTCATTCTGGTTTTTAAATCTTTTGAGGGTTTGTAATTAATTTTTGCTGCTTTAATATTCGATTTTCCTAAAGCCGCTTCTGTATCAGCAGGTGTTCCAGTTAAATTTAGTTGAAAGGTACCTAAATTATCAATTCTAACGATATTCCCATTTGCTAATGATTCGCCAATTACATCGCTTAAAGCCATAATTACACCAAAGCAATCTGGTCGACTCATAGTGGTTCTGCTTGCCACAATACGGGCTAAATCATCTAAATTTACTTCTCCTTTACTTACGGCACAAGGGTAGTATTTTGTTTCTGGAGGCGATACCAAACTGTTTTTCTTAGGTATCATTTTAAATTGTACGGACATATAAATAAGTTAGTAACGATAAAAAAAGTAATTTAACCTTACAAATATATTAAAAGATGTACATCTTTTTAAATAAAGTTATACATCTTTTAGGTAAAAGATGTACATCTTTTGAATGAAAGTCGTACATCTTTTTAAATTATTAAAAGGTGTATTTTATTTTTACTACCGTTTCAAAAGAAATAAAAGTACTGTTGCTTTTGTTTTGAAGTAATCATTCTACAAAGGTGCTGACTCTTTTTTTATTAAATTTGAAATTAATTAAGTATCTTGTTTTATTCTAACTAAAAAATAAATAGAAAAGTAATTGTCATTTCGACCTTAGGAGAAATCACATAAAGTTAAAAAGTATGATTTCTCTTTGTAAGTAAATAACAAGATGTTTGATTCAAGTTTGTTTACAAAGATTATGAGATTTCTCCATCCGTCGAAATGACAAAGTTTGTGGGTAAATTAGGTAAAATACTGTAAAAACATAAAATAATTAGTGAATAGTAAGTGTAATTGTCATTTCGACCTTAGGAGAAATCACATAAAGTTAAAAGTTAAAATTATAAAGTTAAACTATGAATGAGTTCAATCCACAATTAGGTTTTCATAGCTATTATGTTTACATAATTACCAATAAATATAGATCAACATTTTATATTGGTATGACAAATAATCTTAAACTAAGATTACATCAACATAAATATAATTTAGAACACGGAATTAAAACTTTTGCTTCAAAATACAACTTAGAGTTTTTGGTATATTATGAAAAGTTTGTTTGGGTTGAAGAAGCTATAGCAAGAGAAAAAGAACTAAAAAAGTGGAGAAGAGAAAAGAAAATGAATTTGATTAGAAGTTTTAATCCTGAATTTTCGTTTTTAAATGATCATTTTTTAAGTTAAAACACTAGATTTCTCTTTGTACGGAATAGACAAGGTGTTTTTTCGAGCTTGGTTATAAAGATTATGAGATTTCTCCTAAGGTCGAAATGACAAAGTTTGTGGATGAAATACTTTAAAAATAAATAATAATTAATTGTCATTTCGACGCAAGGAGAAATCACATAAAGTTAAAAACATAAGATTTTTATTTGTACATAAAAAACAAGGTATTTTTTCGAGTTTGGTTGCAAAGATTATGTGATTTCTCCATCCGTCGAAATGACAAATTTTGTGGGCGAAATATTCAACGTATAAAAAAATAGTAAGTAATTGTCATTTCGACGGATGGAGAAATCACATAAAGTTAAAAACATAAGATTTCTCTTTGTACGGAATAGACAAGGTGTTTTTTTGAGTTTGGTTATAAAGATTATGAGATTTCTCCATCCGTCGAAATGACAAAGTTTGTGAGTGAAATGACAAAGTCATAAAAAAGTAAGAATTATTTTTTAAGTTTTTCTTATATTTGTTACACAAAAACTTATTCTGTGAGCCAAATCAACAAACTAAAAATACTCAACGATCCTATTTATGGTTTTATAACCATTCCCAATACTTTAATTTACGATTTAATTCAGCATCCGTATTTTCAGCGTTTGCGACGTATTTCTCAAATGGGCTTGTCTTATTTGGTTTATCCAGGGGCGCATCATACCCGTTTTCATCACGCTTTAGGGTGTATGCATATTATGCAAAAGGCGGTTCAAACGCTTAAATTTAAAGGTGTAGCCATTTCTGATGAAGAAGAAAATGCATTATATGTAGCGATTTTATTACACGATATAGGACACGGACCTTTTAGTCACGCCTTAGAGAATAGCGTATTGGAAGAAGTGCATCACGAAGAGTTGTCGTTGTTATTTATGGAGCAACTTAATAAGGAATTTGATGGAAAATTAGCTTTAGCCATCCAAGTTTTTAAAGGCGAATACCATAGAAAATTTATGTTGCAATTGATTTCTAGTCAGTTAGATATGGATCGTATGGATTACCTAAAACGTGATAGTTTTTATACGGGTGTGAATGAAGGAAACGTAAATAGCGAACGATTAATTCAAATGCTAAACGTACAAGACGATGTGTTGGTAATGGAAGAAAAAGGAATTTATTCTATAGAAAAGTTTCTTATGGCGCGCCGATTAATGTATTGGCAAGCGTACTTACATAAAACCAGCGTAGTAGCCGAATTAACATTGACAAAGATATTAAAACGAGCAAAAGAGCTTTCATCAAAAGGTGAAGTGTTATTTGGAAGTCCATTTTTATTGTTCTTTTTAAATCATAAAATTGAATTAAAACAAATTGATAAAGCCATCTTAGATACGTTTTCTAATTTAGATGATTACGATGTATTAGGTGCTATAAAACAATGGCAATTTCACGATGATTTTGTATTGAGTTCGTTAAGTAAAATGGTCATAAATAGAAATCTATTAAAGATTGAATTAACAGAAGATAAAGTAAACAAAATCAAATTATTAGAACTGAAAGAAAAGTATATAAAGCTATATAATCTTTCTGATAAAGATGTGGACTATTTTGTATTTAAAGGGAAAATAAAAAATGAAGCTTACAGCAAATCTTCGGAGCCAATTAGGATATTAAAAAAGGATAAAACAATTGAAAATGTGGTAGAGGCTTCGGATCAAATGCATTTAAAAGCATTGTCTAAAACCGTCGTCAAATATTTTATTTGTTATCCGAAAGCGGTAGATTAAGGTTAATTTTTATATTTTTGCAAAGACGAAATGATTAAAATTAATTTTATACAAAGTAATCATAAAAATAATGACGTGTTAATCTTGTATATAGATAGGCACTAAAGCATACAAAATGAAATTTACAGCAGGACAAATTGCAGGCATATTGGATGGAGACGTTTTTGGAAATCCAGATGCTGAAGTATATAAATTAGCTAAAATAGAGGAAGGAACAGAAGGTTCGCTAACTTTTTTAGCTAACACTAAGTATTC
>JBIPOM010000104.1:0-7127 GCA_044379175.1 Flavobacterium sp.
CACGGTTTAATAAAAGACAAAGACGGAACAATTAACGGCATACCAACTTATGTAAGATTAGTAATCAAACACAAAAAACAATGAATACAATTTTAAGAACAGATCTAACTATAAAAGACATTTGCGAGGGTTTTATTTATAACGAACTAGAAGGTAAAGGTCTGTTTGGACTTTCGGGCACCTTAACCATACAACCCGAATACCAGCGCAACTACATTTATGCTGATGGCAAAAGAGATGTAGCCGTAATAGAAAGTATTTTAAAAGGCTATCCTTTGGGCTTAATTTATTTCAATAGAGTAAATGAAAACAGCCTGGAAGTGTTAGACGGGCAACAGCGCATTACCAGCTTTGGTCGGTTTGTAACCAATAAGTTTGCCATTAAAGACGAAAATGGAATGGAGCAATATTTTAGTGGTATTGCAGAAGACAAACAACACAAAATTTTAAACGCTAAACTCTTAATTTATGAATGTGAAGGAACAGAAAGCGAAATAAAAGAATGGTTTAGAACCATTAATATTTCGGGTGTACCGCTTACCAATCAAGAATTACTAAACGCTGTGTATTCGGGTCCGTTTGTTACTTTGGGCAAAGAAGAATTTAGCAACAGCCAAAATGCCAACATTCAAAAATGGAGTGCTTACATTTCAGGAAGTGCAAACCGACAAGATTATTTAGAAAGAGCGTTAGAATGGGTAAGTAAAGATGATGTAGGTGTGTATATGAGCCGACATAGATTTGACAACAATATAACAGAACTAAAAAATTATTTCACAAGTGTTATTGACTGGGTTTCTACAATATTTATCGATGTTGAAAGTGAAATGAAAGGACTTGAATGGGGAAGACTTTATGAAACGTACAGCAAAAAACCCTACAACTCAAAAACTGTTTCTGAACAAGTTAAAAAATTGTATGCTGACCCCTATATAAAAAACAGAAAAGGCGTTTTTGAATATATTTTGGGTGGCAGCACTGATACCAAATTATTAGAAGTGCGAGTATTTGACGAAGCTACAAAAAAAGCTACCTATGCCATTCAAACCAAAGCAGCAGAACAAAAAGGCGTTTCAAATTGTTCCTTCTGCGCCATAGGCCACGATGCCAACAAAACCAAAATTTGGAAACTAGCAGATATGGACGCAGACCACGTAACGGCTTGGAGCAAAGGCGGTGCAACAAATACCAAAAATTGCGAAATGTTGTGCAAGTCACACAATAGAGCTAAAGGAAATAGGTAGTCTGTACGACATCCGCGAGTACTTCCAAGGCAGAAACGAAAAAGGAAGAATGAATTCCAAAAGCGATGACGCACAGTATATGAAATTAATAGGCAACTTGCGCACAGAACTCGCCATCCTCGCTGATGTTATTAAGCCAAAGGTGTATGAGTATGGGTTTTTGAAAGCGTAATGTGGAGATGATGGCTTGGAAATGCTGACTCGGGCAAAGCGAATGAGATGCTGAAATGAATTCAGTATGACAAATGGAGGTACAGCATTACAAAGCAACAAACGATAAACAATAAACAAATTCCAAATTCCAAACTACAAATTCCAAACTACAAATTCCAAAAACAACGAACATCGAAAAACGAACAACGAACAACGAACAACGAACAAAAAACAAATTCCAAATTCCAAATTTCAAACTACAAATTCCAAATTCCAAACTACAAATTCCAAACTACAAATTCCAAATTCCAAAAACAACGAAAAACGAAAAACGAAAAACGAACAAAAAACAAATTCCAAATTCCAAATTCCAAATTCCAAAAACAACGAAAAACGAAAAACGAAAAACGAACAAAAAACAAAAACCAACAACGAAAAACCAACAACGAACAACGAACAACGAACAACGAATTACCAGTTGCTGAAACAAAACTAAAAAAGAAGAAAAATTCAAAAAATAAAAATTTGGCACGATTTTATCTGTATTTTTTAAAATAGGAAAATACCTTTTAAAATATCATTCAAACGCAAAAAAAAGAGCTATTGAACGTAATTAGATACCAGATGAATCAAAATAAAACATACCTTCTCACGATTAGTATACTATTATGTTGTCAAAGTATATTTGGTCAAAATAATCGTTTACAAACAAGCAACTCCATCGGGTGGTATAATTATTTTGGTACAATTAAAATTGCGGAGAAATTTGGATTACATACCGAGTACCAATGGCGCAGAGATCAATTCATTAGCAATTGGCAACAAGGTTTATTGCGAGTTGGAATAAACTACAACCTAAATCAAAATGTAATGTTTAGAGCGGGCTATGCTTGGATAGAAACCTATCCGTATGGCGAATATACTTTAAATAGCTTGGGTAGGGATTTTACCGAACATAGAATTTTTGAAATGGTTCAACTTTCACACAAGGAAGGAATACTTGATTTTTCACATCGATTTATGTTAGAACAACGATTTGTAGGAAGGTTTAGTGCTGTCAATAAAACCACTGAAGATGAATTTCCATTACTAAACAGGTTGCGCTACATGATGCGTTTTCAAGTGCCACTAAAAGGCTATGAAATAAAAGATAACACACCTTACGCTGCTATTTATAACGAAATTTTCTTAGGTTTTGGTAAAAATGTCAACGCCAATATTTTTGACCAAAACAGATTAGGAATCATGATAGGATATCGTTTCAATAACAAGTTTAGAATTGAAGGTGGTTATTTAAATCAAATACTCCAATTTGGAAGACAAATTAATAACCAAAATGTCATCCAAAACAATCACGGAATTATTCTTAATTCAAACTTTGCGTTTGACATAAAACAAAAGAAAAAATAAAAATGTAAAGACATTTAGACCCATATAAAAAAATAGCATTATGGAATTATTACCTTTTGAAGAAATCAAAATCAATCAAACTAAGATTGACAAAATCGACCATCTAGTGAAGTCAATTTATAGATTGATAATTTATAGCCGACATCATTTAGACGATGATCTTTTAGATGCATATTTAGAGAGTGTTCAAGAACTTCAAGAGCTACTAAGTATAAAAAACGCACAGATGGAAGCTCAAAACGAAGAGGAAGCTATACTTTATTTAAAAAACTTAAAAATAGCATTACAGTTTGTAATTGAAGAAATACTCACACATACCAATTTTGAAAAAGAGATTCAATTGTTTCAGCTGTTACGTTTGGTTTCCCCCGAAACAAATGCGATTCATCCCAATCGATACCGACAAAATTTAGTACAAATCGGAGCGCATATTTGCCCCGATAAAAATGAGATACCACAGTTGGTTTCTGAATTGTTTTATCAAATGGAAAATATTAAAAACCCTATTATCAAATCGATATACTTGCATCATGAGCTGATACGAATTCATCCTTTTGCTGATGGAAATGGGCGTGTTACACGCATTGCAAAAAACTGGATGTTGATGTTTGATTTGTACCCACCTATTTTTATAAATGTAGGTCCGCAGAAAAAAGAATACGTCAACACCCTTTCACAAAGTTTTAAAAAATTACAAACACATCCCAAAAAATGGAATGAATATACAGAATTATTTTTTGAACAAGAACTTGATCGTTTACTAGTAAATGCGAGTTTACTTTACGATACCGTAAATAAAATTGGAAAAGACAGAGAAAATGCAATTAAAAAGTAAATCTTATGGAACCCTATAAAATTCAAATTATCGAGTCAATTGTTGTGATATTAGGATATCTAATTACACACTACATAACTAAAATATTCGTTAATAACTCATTAAAACAAACACATCTTCAACGCGGAAGAAGAAAAATGATTATAAAAGCGGCCCATTTATTGTCTTTTATTGCCTTAATTATTTTGTTATCCGCAATTTGGGGACTGAAGCAAGATGAAATTACTGTTTATGTAGGAACGTTTATAACCGCTTTAGGTATTGCTTTTTTTGCACAGTGGTCATTATTGTCAAACATCACCTCTAGTTTGTTATTGTTTTTTAATCATCCGTTAAAAATTGGCGATACTATTAAAATTTTGGACAAAGATTGTCCCGTAGAAGGAGAAATTATAGATTTAACCTATTTTTTTATTCATCTAAAAAAAGATAATGGAGAGTTTATAACAATTCCAAATTCGATAATTTTACAAAAACCTATTTCTTTAACCGAAGAAAGCATTACAACTTCTGTTAAAGAAAAAAAGGAATAAATAAGATACTGTTTTGAATTAGCTTTTACAATGTATTTAAAAAATCAACTAATTCTATTAATTTAGTTTCTTCATTAAAAACTATTTTTTTATCTTTTAAAAACAATTCAATATCTTGTTTGTTATTAGGGAAAAGTAATACTAATTCCGATTTCTTTTTTGGAAATTCAACTAACTTATCTTGCATCGAAATAAAATAAGTTGGTTTATCAATTGTATAGGTAGCGGGTTTCTCCTCTCCATAACTTGAAGAAGGAATGTATTCTGGAATTAAAATAACCTTTTCTTTTTTGTATAGAATATATTTTGGATTATTTAATTTACTTAAAATCAACAAATAACCACTATTTTTTTCTTTATTGTAATTTTCAAAATGCTTGTATGAGTTGTTAAATAGGGTAATCACACAGGAATCATTTTTCTTAACATAGTACAATTTGTCTTCAAGAAGAAACTCCATTTCTTCTTTATACGCATTGTAACGCATAGGAGGAGTGTCTACTGACAAACAGGAAATAGCGGAAGGTAGAAACTGATTGTTAATATATTGCGAACCTTCAATTGTTACTGTTGGGTCATCCAATACGTTAGCCGTAATAAATAAGGCGTTTAAACTATTTCCTAAAACAAAATTATAGTTTTGGCTCCACACAGTTGCCGAAAAGAGCATCAGAAATAAGAATGAATATTTATTAGACATGTCAATGATATTAAAGTTATATAGTACTCCAAATATACAAAAAATTTATATAGGTAGAATCTTAAATTAAAATTTATATAAGTGATTAGCGATTTTTAAAACTAATTTACTAAATTTGATAAAAAGACAGTATGTTTTTTCAGAGACAAATCTTCCTACTGACGTATTAATTCAAACCTATTAACAAAAACAGCAACAACGCAATTAATAAAACAACAATGCGTTTAAAAAAGTAATAGTAACATCCAATTTTATTTATTAAAATACTTTTTTCGCAACCAAAACGCCACATTCACCAAAATAATCAAAGCGGGTACTTCTACCAAAGGCCCAATAACTCCCGCAAAAGCTTGTCCACTATTGATACCAAAAACACCGATTGAAACTGCAATTGCCAATTCAAAATTATTTCCTGATGCTGTAAAAGATAATGCTACCGCATCACGGTAATTGGCGCCAATTTTTTTGGACACAAAAAACATCAAGAAAAACATAATCGCAAAGAAAATTACTAATGGAATGGCTATTCTAATCACGTCCAAAGGCAAATCCACAATCATTTCGCCTTTCAAACTGAACATTACTACAATGGTAAAAAGCAATGCAATTAAAGTAATTGGCGATACAAACGGAATGAATTTTTGATTGAAAAATGTATCACCTACATACTTTTTTATCATAAACCGGCTCAAAACTGCTAAAACAAACGGAATTCCTAAATAAATTCCAACAGTTTGAGCGATTTCTATAATTGTAATGTTTAGTGCCAATCCTTTAATTCCGAATAAAGGCAACATGATTTCCAAATAAAAATAGGCATACAAACTGAAGAAAAACACCTGCAACAAACTATTAATTCCGATTAAACCAGCGGTTAATTCACGGTTTCCCTCAGCTAATTCGTTCCAAACAATAACCATTGCAATACACGGAGCAATTCCAATAATTATTAAACCTGTCATGTACTCAGGATAATCTCTCAGAAAGAAAGTAGCCAATAAGAACATTAAAAAAGGGCCAAAAATCCATGTAATGAAAAACGAAGCCGTAAGCAATTTTGGTTTTTCAAACATTTTAGGCACTTGCGAAAAATCGATTTTGGTTAATGGCGGATACATCATTAAAATCAGACCAATTGCCAAAGGAATATTAGTAGTTCCAGAAGAAAAGGAATTGATAAAATCAGCTGAATTTGGAATTAAATAACCAATTCCTACGCCAATTAGCATCGCTAAAAATATCCATAATGTTAAATAACGGTCTAAAAATCCTAATCTTTTTTTCATTTTGATTTATTTGATTTGAGAAAATACGTAATACATTTCGCTTGCAATTTGTAAACTACGTTCTGCGTATTTTTCATTCATAATATCTGTTCCATCAAAAGCTTTTGGATCATCGTATTTGATTGGAAATCGGGCTTCTGCACCAAATATCATAGGACAACCTTCATCAGCATTGTTGCAAGTCATGATAGCTGCAAAATTTGTTTTCGGATTAAATTTATCGAAAAACGTTTTTGAAAAACAGATAATCGGATGTTGATTTTCATCGAATTTTACAGCGTAAATTGGGTTTTGTTCTTGGCTTATTTTTTGAATTTCAAATCCTTGATTCGTTAAGGTTTCAGCTACTTTTGGAAACATTGCTGTAGCTTCTGTTCCGCCAGAATAGCAAAAAACATTTTGAATTTGAAAATGAAACGCCATAGTTTGTGCCCAAATTTGCGACAAATGACTTCTTCGTGAATTGTGCGTACAAATAAAATTCAATCGAATTTCTTCTTGAAGATTGACTTTGTTTTGAATGTAATCCACTAAGGGTTGCAATACTGCTTTTCGCTCTTCTAAAACGGAAATTTCTGAAAGGATTGAAATGGTTTTGGATAACATTTTGAACATATTTTTCGTAAATTAAATTAACAACATCCAGAATCAGGCGTGCAACAAGACGTTTCTTTTGGTTTCCACTCTCCTATTTTAACTTTTAGTTTTTCTGGAGGAATACCGCAATTGTCTTTCGCTAAACAATCTGTTACTTTTGATTTCAATAGAAAATTTGTTCCATCAAAATCCAAATTAAATTTTCCGATTGTTTCCTTCATTTGATATTCGACTTCGATTTCTAAATCAGGAATTTGAAGTTTTTGCTCAGACAATTCAATAATTTGAATCAATTTTTCAGGATGCAATCTATGGTCATAATCATTTGCCTCCCAAAGTTGAAAATTGGCCACTTCTTCTGTACGAATA
>JBIPOM010000105.1:0-7118 GCA_044379175.1 Flavobacterium sp.
AAAGTAAAATTGTCACAAATACACCTAAAATAATATATCCGTAAGGTTTCTTAAATTTAGAATTGGATAAGAACAGCAAATACAACCATAAAATCGCACCTACAAATACGAAAATAAACAAATCGGATACAAGTCCAAGTCCAAATATTTTTAAGATTTCTATGCCAGAAAATTTACTTTGTGTGATAGGATGGAATAGTAAAATTATTCGAGTTAATACACTTACAATTAAATAAAAAATCGCTATATTTGTGTATACTAAATGATGTTTTAGAATGCTTTTCATGGGCTTAAAATTTTAATCAAATATACAATAAATCAACCTTATAATAATATAAATAAAATCTATAATATGAACGATGCACATTTACACATGGTGGTAAACCACTTCCCAATTATTGGAACCATTTTTGGATTGGGAATTTTAATTACAGGAATTGTAATGAAAAATAACGTTATAAAAAATGTAGCGTATGTACTTTTTTGTATTTCGGCTATTTTTGGCTTTGCGAGTATGTTTACTGGTGAAGGCGCCGAAGAAATTGCTGAAAATCTACCGTCTGTAACGGATCAGATTATTCATGAACATGAAGAAATGGCAGAGAAATTAGCTTTAGTTTTATATGTTTTAGCTGGAATTTCATTACTAGGATTGTATTTGAATTTTAAAAATCATGCTAAAGCAAGCTTAGTATCTTATTTTGCTTTCACAATAGCTTTAGTAGCTGTATTTTTAGGAAAACAAACGGGTACCACTGGTGGCGAAGTTCGTCATACGGAAATTAGAGCGAACGCAACCGATGGAACTAATTCAGAAACAAATACAACAGAAGAAACGGACGAAGATTAATTAAAACGTTATTTTACAATAGTAAAGCCAATTTAGAAGTTATTTTGAATTGGCTTTTTTTTTTGTTACTTTCCGATACAATATTTTACATTTCTTTAATAGCAGGGGTTTGAAAGGGTAGAGGTGTACTTGGGATGTAAAAAATTTATTTCTTAAAGGGAAAAAAATATTTTTTACAAATTTACAATTTTTTAGGCTTTCGAAAGAAAAAATATACAATCTCCGCATAATATTATTAAAATACTATTTTTTACCGGCATAGCAGTAATTAGGTCTTTGATATGATTTTTTTATCAAAATAAATAACTTTTTTGTTTTTTTTACCGCTATAGCAGTAAAAAAATTACATTTTCTCTCCTTTTTATACTTTCGTAATATTAAATTGCTTATTTTTACCGCTTAAACAGTAAAAAATGGATGATTTTGATTTAGGTACTTTAGTAAAAGACCATCGTAAAAAAGCAGGGCTTACACAGCTAGAGTTAGCTAATCTGGCAGGAGTAGGGAAGACCACTGTTTTTGATATTGAAAAAAACAAAGAAACTGTTCGTTGGAATAATCTAATGTCGGTACTCCAGGTTTTAAATATTAAAGTTGAATTCAAAAGTCCGCTAACTAAATAATTATGAGAATAGCAATTGTAATGGTTCATGGAAATAGAGCAGGAGTGCTGATTGAAGTTTCTCCAGCTGAATATTATTTTGAATATGATGAAAAATATGATGGAGAAGCGGTTTCTTTGACAATGCCTTTAAATAATAAAAAATATGGTTATAAATCTTTTCCACCATTTTTTGAAGGATTATTGCCTGAAGGCTTAATGTTAGAAGGTTTATTAAAGATTGCTAAAATTGACAAAAAAGATTATTTCTCACAACTAATTGCAACTGGCAACGATTTGGTGGGTTCAGTAACGGTTAAATCGATGGAAGATGAATAGATGTCCAATTACATACGAGTTATGTGGTAACGATAAATACAGTGAAAAAGGACTTCGAATGATAGCTCCTAAATTGACTCAATTAAATGATTTACCTTATACTGCTGCAGAACTTCGACAAGAAGCAGCAAATAGAGCAAAGAAGCTATCAATTCAAGGTGTTCAACCCAAGTTGAGTGCTACTATTTCTGTAGTAGAACAAGAATTTAAAATTGTGGACCAATTTGGAACCTATATTATTAAACCTCAAAATGATTTATTTCCTGAATTACCCCAAAATGAAGATGTAACTATGCGAATGGCTAAAGCATTTGGTTTAGATGTTCCATTACACGGAATGTTGTATGCTAAAGATGGTAGTTTGTCTTATTTCATTAAACGTTTTGACCGTTATGGAAAAGGGAAAAAAATCGCTACCGAAGATTTCGCTCAATTAACAGGTAATACAAGAGATACAAAATATCGTTTTACTATGGAGAAACTTGTTCCTGTAATTGATGAATTTTGTTCGTTTCCGGCTATTGAGAAAGCGGATTTTTTTAAAAGAATACTTTTCTGTTATGTTACTGGTAATGAAGATATGCATTTAAAAAACTTTTCATTGATTACCAAAAATGGTAAAACAACGCTTACGCCAATCTATGATTTTTTAAATTCAAGTATAGCTATAAAAAATCCTGAAGAAGAAATTGCATTAACCTTAAATGGAAAGAAAAGTAATTTAAAAGCCTCTGATTTTGTTGATTATTATGCGAAAGAGAGGTTACAGCTCAATGAAAAAACAATAACGACTATCTTGGAACAAATGCATAATGCAATTCCTAAATGGAAAGAACTACTTGAAATTTCCTTTCTTTCAGATGATATGAAAGAGAAGTATTTGGGGTTATTGGAAAATAGGATTGTTAAGTTTAATTAATTTTATATACTTATAATCTTTAATTGACTATTCGTGTAATGTATTAATTTTTATGTAGGTAAATACAGGTTTTAAGTAGTTTTTATCTTGTTAGCGTTAGTATTTATTGGATTTATCGTTGCTTTTCAAATACTCTAAATAATGGTTATTATTATTAAAGGCGAGAAAGTAATAAAACAAACTCGATTTTTCCATAGGTTGGAGTGTTTTTCTAAGTTTTAAAAAATCAGCTATAGTTTCTTTCTTAAAACCTAATTGGCGTTGTAAGTCTTTTGCATTGATGCGATACAATTCCATTTGACTAATTACCCATTCTATGGTGATTGTGCTTAAATCTAAAGAATAAACTACGGGTTTAATTATGATTGGTGCTTCAAATAGTTCTCTTCCCAAAGTGTACAACTGTTTGTTAGTAAACAGTTGATTATACACCACTTCCGTTTGTCGCACAATAACTAGGTCTTCTTTTGGGAATTCAAACTGAATTCCTATTTTTTTAAGGTTAGTAATGGTTTCTTTTTGTGATTGGGTCATATGTTATTTAAAAATATAATTTATATGAACGCGAAAGGATTCGCGCACGAGCGGGGGGAGTGAACTGCGAATCAGGAGTGGTACTAATTTTTTAAATTTTTTACAGCTTCAGTTAATGTTGTTAAAGTATCATTAAAATCCTTTGTATTCAAACTAGATATTTTGTTGATTTTTTCTGGATAAATATGAGGCTGATTATAAACCAATTCAATTGATTTTAATAACATTTGTTGCCTAGAGATATTGTCATCAGAATCAGCTTTAGCTAACATTTCAGAATAGGCAGTTAAAGTCATTGCAACAGCTGACTTGAAAGCATATTCTTCTTGAAGATTCCTTTCTTTTTTATATTGAGAAAATACAAATCCAAGTAAGATAAATCCTGGTATTGTTTTAAGAATACTAATTATAATATTCATCCATTCTTCTTTGAAGGACGGCATCAAATATTTAAAAACAATCACAACCCAAGCACCTGCTAAAATTGTCATAATTGGAACGGCCCATTTCCAAAAAAATAATCCATCATTTAATTTAACTTGTCTTTGGTCAAATTTAGAACCCAAAGCACCATCAGCAGCCATTCCAGTGAGTGTTTCTATTTGTTCTTTTTTACTTTCTACAAACTCTAAATCTTCTTTAGCTTTTGTTAATTTAGTTGATGTTTCATTAATTTTTGCTTCTAATTCTTTTTTTAAGTTTGAATTCGTTATTTTAATTTCATCAAAATCTTCTTGATAATCATTAATATCCACGTTAACCGTTTCTAGTTTTTCGGATAAATTTGAAAGTATTCCTTTTATTTCAGTCTCTTTATTTGAAATATTAGATTCGATATTTATTATTTCAGCTAATTGATTTTTAGCTGTTTCCAATGAATTGGAAATTTGAGCTAATTCTTCTTTTTTATTTTGAACATAGCTGTCAAAAGATTTTATTTTATCATCGATAGCATTACTTAATCCATTGTAGTTCTCGATGTTTTTATCAAGTGCTTTTTGATTTACATCAATACTGGCTTTCTGTTTCTTAATTTCTTCATTATCTACAGAATGTGCTTTGACAGATGACTTATCCCAAAATCCATTTTTTATTTGATAATGAATTAGTTTATCCAAAACTGGTTCAACCTGTTCGAACTGCTTGTTGATTATGTATGAATATAAATAATTTAAATCCTGATGTAGATTAACGGTGCCGAAATCGTTAGAGAAATTTTCAGTAAATGGCAACAAGTATTTTAATCCTTTTTCGAGTTCATTTCTAAGTTGTTTGGTCACTTTATTAATTAGAACTAACATTTCAGAAGCCGAATATTTACCTATATTAATTTTTGTAAAGTCGTTTTCTTCCGGATATTTATCAAGTAATTTATCTTCAATATTCACATTTGTAATATTGTCTAGCATTTCCAGAACCTGCTGTCTCTGATTAACATTCATTTATATATTGCTTTTAGTATGTTGCTATTGTTTTTTATTATTTCTGAAGAAATTATCTAATCGTTCTTCTCTTCCAAAGAAATACAAACTGAGCATTGCAAATAACCATAATGCCCATTGTTCCCAATAGGGAAACTCGTAATTTTGTTTGTATAATTTATACCCACAATAGAAACCGTAAATAGAATAACCTTAAAATAAAACCATTTTATATAATGATACCATTTCATTTCTAATTGTTTTCTATACGGCAACTTTTCAATTTCTTCTTTTTTAAAATTTTCCATTCAAATCAATTTTTATTAGCAATCTTAATTCAAACCAATCTGAATAATATGTTTTGTTTCTCTAAGTTCTTCAAATGATGGTTTCGGACCATGTAATTCTAGTGCTGTTTGTTCAGTTTCCAAAGGTAATAGATGATATCTATACTCACTAAATGTAATAGTTTTACTCATTTTTTTGTTATTTGGTTAATCTGTATAACTATTTTTTGCTTTTCTTCTCCTTCACAAACAACCCCGCTGTATATTTCTCATACAACTCAAATAAAAACTCCATGCGTTTGGCTTCGCTGGTGAAGGCTTGTTTGCTGTAAGCGGCATCCACGGCTTTGTCTAGCTCGTTGTGGGCTTTTACTAGAGCGGGTGGCATGGTTAATGGACTATACAAATCGGCTAATGAACTAGTAGGAAAAGAAGTTCTAACGTCTAAAACCTGTTGTGCTTTTTCTTCAATAGTTTTTATTTGTTTTTCGGATGGATTCTCTGGCCAGGGATAGTTGTTGTACACAATATCTTTAGAATATCTAAAACGACTTTCTAATCTTCCGCAAGTAGTTTTAACCCATGCCATGTGCATAACTGAATTCAAAATACCGAAATGAAACAGTGTACCATTTGGAATAATTAAACAACTATCTGCACCAATATAACTTTTATCAAAAAAGCCGATAGGTATATATTTTCTATTTTCGGATGAATGTCTTGGTATCAAAATAAAATCTTGTCCTTTTGGCTGTGTAATTTGTGCAAATAAATGAGGTGTTTGTGCTAATTGTGGACGTGATGATTTTTCTCTAATCAATTTTACATTTTGTACTCTTTCTAATACATGTTTTAAACCCATTAATTTATTGGGTTCAATCCCTTCTAACCATAAACACCATCTTTTTTTATTGTTTATAAATTCTTGAGCAGAAATCAACTCTTTAAAATATTCTACAGAGTCTGGCTCTTTATTAACAAATTCAATTTTTTCTTCATTAGAAAATAATAATTGACCACCATCGGCAGGCATATTTCCAAAATTCATAACTGGAACTTTGCAAATTGCATTTGTTTTTTTATCTATAAAAATATTTTTTGCATCAATTAGATAAGGGTTTATGTTTTTTGCTTTAATTTCTAATGCTTCACCTTTTATATCTTCATATTCAAAAATATATTTATCATTTATATCAAAATTTGCAAATCCAATAATCACACAATATACAGCTGCATTTCCTTTAGCCTCATTACTCCATTTAAATGTTCTATGTGCAAAATGAATTTTAATATTATAATTATTTAACATTTCATTCCATAATATAGCAGTTTGTAAGCCTTGAACAATTGAATTTGTAGAAACAAAAGCCGTTTTAACTTTTGAATTTTGCATATATTTTGCAGCATTTATGTACCAACCTGTAACATAATCTAATTCACCAACATTTTTAGAACTATTAAACACTTTTGTTAAATCTTCCTTTTGTTGTTTATTCATAATTCGTGAACCAATAAAAGGAGGATTTCCAATTATGTAAGATAATTCATTTTTTAAAACAACATCCTCCCAATCTACACTTAAAGCATTTCCATGCACAATTTTAGCCGATTTTTTCAATGGCAAACGGGCAAAATATTGTCCAAATTCATTGCTAATTTGCATATTCATTTGGTGGTCAATTAACCACATGGCTACTTCGGCAATACGTGCTGGAAATTCTTCATATTCAATACCGTACATCATATCTACATCCAGAAGCATTATTTCTCGAACATCCAAAATTCCTTGTCCAGATTTGTACGTTGCTCGTAAAATTTCTAATTCTAACAGTCGTAATTCACGATAGGTAATCACTAAGAAGTTTCCACAACCACAAGCGGGGTCTAAGAATTTGAGTTGGCTAATCTTCTTATGGAATTCGGGTAATTTATTTTTATTGCTTTTAATGGTTTCAAATTCTTCCCATAATTCATCTAAAAACAAGGGTTTAATCAGTTTTAAGATATTGCTTTCACTGGTGTAATGCGCTCCTAGTTTCTTCGTTCTTTAGGATTCATGACACTTTGAAACATGGAACCAAAAATAGCCGGTGAAATTTTACTCCAATCGATGTAACAACAATCTAACAAGGCTTGGCGCATTTTGCTATCAAAACTTGCCATTGGT
>JBIPOM010000106.1:0-7104 GCA_044379175.1 Flavobacterium sp.
TGTTCTTCACGCCTATTTGAAGGACATCCACTAAATCTTGCACCTGTAAATTAAACGGAATTCGGACTACGACTGTTTGTTCTTTATCAGTGCCAATTTTGGCTAACAATTCTTTTTCCAATTCTTCAAAATTAACAGGTTGTTTGTCAATAAAAAAAGCTTTGTCTTCCGTTACGGAAATACTTATAAATTGTTTGTTGGTTTTTTCGTTTGTTTTCGATTTTGGCAACGTCATTTTAATTACATTCGGATTCGCCAATGTTGAGATGATTAGAAAAAACAATAGCAAAAAGAACATGATATCACTCATTGAGGACGCATGAACTTCTGCATGAAATCGTCTGTTTCTTTTAATTGCCATTTGGTCGCTGAATTATGTTTACAAATTCCAATACTTGTTTTTGAACATTTAGCATAAAATGGTCAATTTTTCCATTCAATAAATGATATCCTGCATAAGCAATTAAACCAACGATAAGTCCAGCTCCCGACGAAATCATTTTTTCGTATAATCCACCAGAAATATTTCCAATACTAATATTTTCGGTAATAGAAATGCTATAGAAAATTTTAATTACACCCGAAATCGTTCCCACGAAACCTAATGTTGGTGCCATACCAGCGATTAATCCTAATTGTCCCATTTTACGTTCCATTTCACCTAATTCAATTTGAGCCATACGCTCCATATTCGATTCAATTTCAGAAATAGGTCTTCCGATTGTTAAAATTCCTTCCTTTACTACTCTTGCTGTAGCATTATTCACACGGTCTGCTGCGCCAACTGCTAAATTTATATTTCCACCATGTAAATGCGTACGCACTTCTTTTAGCAAATAATCATCATTTTTTGTAGTTTTAGAGATGTATAAATACCTTTCAACAATTAAATAAATGGTATAAATCATCAAAATAATAATTGGAATTAAGAAAAAACCACCTTTTAAAATAAATTCAAAAACCGATATTCCTTCGTTAACAGTTGGTGCATTTGCATCTGCCACATTTGTTACAGCTTGTGCAACAGTATCTACAGTAGTTTGTAAAAAAAATCCGATCATAAGTAATACTATTCTTAATTAATTTTTTGAAATTTGCACTAAAGATACATTTTTCTATAAAGTATAAAACTAAAAAAAGTATATTTTATTTTACAGAAGATGATTTTTTTAAAAAAAAGCTAAAAATGACCTATAAAGAATCTATAAACTGGCTATTCAATCAACTTCCTGTGTTTCAAAACATAGGTGCTTCTGCCTATAAAGAAGATTTAACCAATATTTTATTATTAACAGCATATTTAAATCGTCCAGAAAAAAATTTCAAATCCATCCACGTAGCTGGCACGAACGGAAAAGGCTCAACAAGTAGCATGATTGCCTCTATTTTTATGGAAGCAGGTTATAAAGTTGGTTTATACACATCACCTCATTTAAAGGATTTCAGAGAACGAATTACCATAAATGGCAACAAAATTTCTAAAAATTATGTACATCAATTTATTTTAAATCATAAATCGTTTTTTGAGAAAACTGAATTAAGTTTTTTTGAAATGACAGTTGGATTAGCTTACCAATATTTTTCAGATAAAAAAGTTGATATAGCTATTATTGAAGTTGGCATGGGTGGTCGTTTGGATGCCACAAATAGCATCACACCTTTACTATCTGTTATTACAAATATAGGAAAAGATCACACCGCTTTTTTAGGAGATACTTTGGAAAAAATTGCCTTTGAAAAAGCTGGAATTATAAAACACAACATCCCAGTTGTAATTGGTGAATGTAACAAACAAACAAAACCAGTTTTTACAGAAGCCGCTTCAAAAAACAAATCAGAAATTTATTTTGCACAAGATATAAACCACCCAGATTATCCTTGTGGGCTTCTTGGTGACTATCAAATAAAGAACAAAAAAACGGTTATCGAAGTATTTCGAAATTTGAAATCCAATTTCAAGATTTCTGAAGAAAACATAAAAAGCGGAATTGCAAATGTAGTACTCAATACCCGTTTAAAAGGAAGATGGCAAATTTTACAAGAAAATCCAAAAGTGATTTGCGACACCGCTCATAATGCGCATGGACTTGAAATGGTTATGAATCAATTAAAAAAAGAAGCGTACATCCAATTGCATATTGTTTTAGGTGTTGTAAATGACAAAGATTTAGTTGCTATTTTGCCATTATTTCCTAAAAATGCTAATTATTATTTTTGTAAACCAAAAAATGAACGAGGTTTAAATGCAACTATACTTCAAGAAAAAGCGAAATCACATCAACTTATTGGAAACACATATACCTCTGTTTCAAAAGCTTATAAAGCCGCACTTTATGAATCAACAGGAAAAGATGTAATCTTTATTGGTGGGAGCAACTTTGTAGTTTCAGAAATAATTTAATTTTTTTTGATTTTTATTTGCAAATACGAAAAACTACCTTATATTTGCACTCGCAATACGGAAGTAAAGCGTTTTATTGGGGCAATTAGCTCAGCTGGTTCAGAGCACCTCGTTTACACCGAGGGGGTCGGGGGTTCGAACCCCTCATTGCCCACTTATTAAATCCTACAGAAATGTAGGATTTTTTTTTATGACAAAAATTTAATTTAAAACGACTTTAAAACAACTGACTTCTACTAAATTATATACATATGCTAACATATAAATATGTTAACAACCTCATAAAAAGTGTTTTATCAAAAAAAAAAAAACATTTTATATTTGTTTCATAAAATATTAAAAATAAATTATGAAAAAAGTATTATTAACTGCAATAGCAGTATTTTCATTAACTTTTGTTAATGCACAACAAGAAGAAGGAAAAGCAGGTTTTGGTTTTTCAAAAGGAAATATATTTTTAGAAGGAAATTTATCTTTTGGATCATTTACATCTACAGATTCTTTCAAAGGAGCTATCATTGAAGAGGATAAAAACTCAAACTTATCATTTACTCCGAAATTTGGTTACTTCATTTCTGACAAATTAGCTTTAGGAGCTGAACTGTCAGTTGGTAGTTTAAAAAATGAAAACATTCAATTTGGCACTCCAAACATAGTAACTGAAAATAAAGGAAATTCTTTTGGAGCTGGTGTATTTGCTCGTTACTACTTCTTAGATTTAGGTCAAAGATTTAAAACATTTACTGAATTAGGTTTAGGATTTGGTTCTTCTACTAACGAATTTAACGGAACTGAAACTTCTTCTTCTAACGGATTAGGTTTAGGTATTGATTTAGGAATTAACTATTTTGTTACTGAAAAAATAGCTATTTCTTTTGGTTTAAATAATGTATTAGCTTACAATAGTAACAAATCTGAAACCCCAGCAGGTGCAGAAACAAAATCAAGTGGTTTATCTGGAAGCTTAAATAGTTTTAATAACTTCTTCGATTCTCCATCATTTGGATTATTATACAAATTCTAATTAATAGAATTTTAAGCAAAAAACCGCCAATGGCGGTTTTTTTTTATATAACACGCATTATAATTATTATCTCAAAGCAGAAAATATTCCTCCTAAAATAGCAAAAACAAAAATAAGAATATATAATGAAACAATTATTAAAGTAAAAATTCCTAAAAATTTATGATGCGATTTTAAATTTTCTAAACCATCTGCTAATAATTGTTTATTTTTTGATTGTAAAGCAGCACTTGTTTTGGTAGCATATTGATACAAATAGTAAACCGGAAAGAAATAAATAGCTGCAAAAAGTACATAAATTATTGAAAAAACTGACATTGAAAATGGTAAATCAGGCATATTTGACGCTCCCATAGCTCTAAAACCTATCGCCATAAAAAGACTAGCTAAAACCATTAAACCAATTCCTATAAAACCAATAATAGCCATAAATTTTGACCATTTGGCGCTTTCTTTTAAAAATCCTATAGCAGCGTGTGTCAGTTGATTTTCAAAATTTTCTGTTTGTTTTTCGTTTTCCATAATAAATTACTTTTCAAATTCTTTTAAAGTTGTAATAATAATAGATACACAATCTAATAATTGTGCTTCTGTAATCACTAAAGGTGGCGCAAAGCGAATAATGTTACCATGCGTTGGTTTGGCTAATAAGCCATTTTCAGCTAATTTTATACAAATATTCCAAGCGGTATCACTTTCTTCTGTGTCATTAATAACAATCGCATTTAACAAACCTTTTCCACGAACTAAAGTTGCAATAGTAGAAGTTTGAATATACTTGTGTAATTCTTCTCTAAAAATTTTACCTAATTTACGGGCATTTTGAGATAAATTTTCCTCTGAAACAACATCTAAAGCCGCCATAGCCACTACAGCTGCCACAGGATTTCCTCCAAAAGTAGAACCATGTTGACCAGGTTTAATCACATTCATTATTTCATTATTTGCTAAAACAGCCGAAACAGGATATGCACCTCCAGAAATAGCTTTACCTAATATCAAAATATCAGGTTGCACATACGTGCTTTGTTTTTCACAAGCTTTTTCACAAGTACAATTTCCACAAACAGCTAATAACGAACCTGTTCTTGCAATACCCGTTTGTACTTCGTCAGCAATAAATAATACATTATATTTTGTACATAATGCTTTTGCTTTTGCTATGTAATCTTCAGATGGCACATACACACCCGCTTCTCCCTGAATGGGTTCTACTAAAAAACCTGCAATATTTGGGGAAGATGAGATTACTTTTTCTAAAGATTCGATATCATCATAAGGTATTTTTATAAATCCATCTGTAAACGGTCCGAAATTTTTTCGTGCGTTTTCATCATTTGAGAATGAAATTATAGTAGTGGTTCTTCCGTGAAAATTATTTTCACAAACAATAATTTGCGCTTGTTTTTCTGCCACACCTTTTTTCTCGTAAGCCCATTTTCTACAAATTTTTAAAGCAGTTTCCACGGCTTCTGCACCTGTATTCATAGGTAAAACTTTATCAAAACCAAAATAATTGGTTACATACTTTTCATAAACACCTAATTTATCATTATAAAATGCTCTTGATGTTAAGGTAAGTGTTTGTGCTTGCTGTATCATTGCTCCAACAATTTTTGGATGACAATGCCCTTGATTTACTGCGGAATAAGCAGATAAAAAATCGTAATATTTTTTTTCTTCTACATCCCAAACAAAAACCCCATCTCCTTTATTTAATACTACAGGCAATGGATGATAATTGTGGGCACCATATTGGTCTTCTAAAGCAATAATTTCTGCTGGATTCATTTTTTCTAAAAGTGACATGATTTATTTTTATAGATTGTCAAATCGTAATTCCTACTTATTGGAGAGAAATCATCCATAATTTACAAAAGTAACAAAAAACAAATTCCAAATTCCAAAAAGACAAATTAAGTTTGGAATTCGAAATTTGAAATTTCTATCCGTTATATATTTCTAATAACTTTGTAACTGTATTCCAATTTCTTACGGTAGTTACTACGCTTAATTTTTTTTCTATGTATTTCTGATCTAAATTGGTTTTTCCAGCGCCAATTGCATATTTTATATAAATTCTCGCAGCATCAATAGTCGCTTCATCTGGTTTAAAATTACTTATTTTTAAGTCGTTTATTGCTGCAGCTGGCAACTCTTTAGAAACAAAAGCCACATATAATTTTTTAATGTCGCATTCTTTTTCTTTCAAATACGGATTATTCTTAAAACACAATTCTAAATCAGTTTTGGAAACCATAACAATAGGAACATCGTAGCCAAATACTTTTGCAATTTCTTGTTTGATTTTAAAACCAATACTTGCAGTATTCTCATCTTCCGAATCCAAAAAAACATTACCCGATTGAATGTACGTTTCTACATTTTGAAACCCCATTTTTTCTAGCATTTTTTTCAAAGCATCCATTTTAACCATGTTGTGTCCTGATACATTTATACCTCGTAAAAGCGCTAAATATTTTGTCATTATTCTAAAATTTTGTTATAAAAGTAAAATAATTTATCTAATCCACATAACAATTCTTATTTTTGCCTCATGGGAAAAAAGAGAACAGAAAGAATCGTATTCGAAAACGTACAAATCCTTGATGCAGGTGCAAAAGGTGTATCGGTTGCAAAAGCTCCAGATGGTAAAGTAATTTTTATTCCGAATGTGGTTCCAGGAGATGTGGCCGACATTCAAACCATGAAAAAAAGAAACGCTTTTTATGAGGGTAAAGCCATAAAAATTCACGAATTTTCGGAACACAGAACAGAACCAATTTGTGAACATTTTGGTGTTTGTGGTGGTTGTAAATGGCAAAACATGAAGTACAGCCAACAATTGCATTACAAACATAACGAAGTATTCAATAATTTGAAACGCATTGGAAAAATTGAAATGCCCGAATTTGAACCCATTTTAGGTTCGGAAAAACAATTTTTCTACAGAAATAAAATGGAATTTGGATTTTCATCAACACGTTGGATGACACCGGAAGAAGTAGCTTCAGGAGCCGATTTAGACAATAAAAATGCGATAGGATTTCATATTCCAAGAATGTGGGATAAAATTTTAGACATCACGAAATGTCATTTACAAGAAGATCCGTCAAACGATATAAGAAATGAAATTCGTCGATTTGCGAATGAAAATAATTTATCGTTTTATAACCCTCGAACTAACGAAGGTTTGCTAAGAACCTTAATGATTCGTACCGCCTCAACAGGTGAATTAATGATTTTACTTCAGTTTTTTGAAAACAATAAATCGGAAATTGAATTGATAATGAACTTTTTATCCGAACGTTTTCCTGAAACTACATCCTTACAATATGTAGTAAATCAGAAAATGAATGATACGATTTATGATCAAGATATTATTACTTATAAAGGTAGAAATTACATTTTAGAAGAAATGGAAGGGCTTCATTTTAGTATTAATGCCAAATCGTTCTACCAAACCAATTCGCAACAAGCATATGAATTATATGCCATTACAAGAGATTTTGCAGGACTTACAGGAAACGAATTAGTTTACGATTTATATACAGGAACAGGAACAATTGCGCAATTTGTATCGAAAAAAGCTAAAAAAGTAATTGGCGTTGAGGCTGTTCCAGAAGCAATTGCTGATGCAAAAGAAAATGCAAACAGAAATAACATTACAAATTGCGAA
>JBIPOM010000107.1:0-7079 GCA_044379175.1 Flavobacterium sp.
GTACAATTCCTGATAACGTTCTAATTTATCCTGAATTTTACTATTTATGGTTTCCATTTTCTTACTTTCTTCACGCGCTTTGGTTTCTTCTTCTTTTAAGGAAACTGAAGTTTTTTCCATTTTAGAACGTTCTTTTTGTAAAGTTGCAATGGTTTTATCAAATCGTACTTTTGTATTTTCAATTTTCTTTTTCGCACGATTAATTAATCCGTACGGAATTCCATTTTTCTGAGCCACCTCAAACGTAAACGAACTTCCTGGCTGACCCAAATGTAATTTATACATAGGTTCTAATGACTTTTCATCAAATAGCATATTGGCATTACTGGCAAATGGCAATTCGTTAGCTAATATTTTTAAATTCGTATAATGTGTGGTGATAATTCCGTAGGCTTCTCGGTCGTAAAATTCTTCTAAGAAAATTTCTGCCAAAGCCCCACCTAATTCAGGATCAGAACCTGTACCAAATTCGTCAATTAAAAATAAAGTTTTATCGTTACATTTTTTTAAGAAATAATTCATATTCTTTAAACGATAACTGTAGGTACTCAAATGGTTTTCAATGGATTGGTTGTCGCCAATATCTGTTAAAATTCTATCAAATAAAAACGTTTCACTACGTTCGTGAACTGGAATTAACATTCCACATTGTAACATCAATTGCAATAAACCAATAGTTTTTAATGAAATGGTTTTTCCACCAGCATTAGGTCCTGAAATCACAATAATTCGATTATTGCTTTCTAATTCAATGGTTTGCGGAAATGTAGGTTTGTTCTCAGCTTTATTATTTAAAAGTAAAATAGGATGGAAGGCCTCTCTAAAAAACAAACGCTTTTCAGTATTAATTTTTGGAAGTATTCCGTTAATTCTATTGGCGTATTTTGCTTTTGCAGCAATTAAATCCATATCGGAGAGGAAGTCCTGATATTGAGAAATTAAAGGGGTGTAAGGTCGAATGGTAGCAGAAAGCATTCTTAAAATCCGCATAATTTCTTCACGCTCTTCAAACTCTAAATTATTAAGTTCTCTTGAATATTTTAATGTGGTTTCAGGTTCAATGTACGCAATACTGCCCGTTTTAGAATTTCCTAAAATAGAACCTTTTACTTTTTTTCGATACATCGCTTGAACTGCCAATACTCTACGATTATCAACAACTGTTTCCTTAATGTCATCTAAATAACCAAGTGAATTAAAGTGCGATAACGCCATTCCAAAACTTTGGTTGATTTTACCTCGAACCACATTGATACTTCGTCTGATATTTACCAAATCTGGCGACGCATCATCTTTAATTTCTCCAAATTTATTTACAATTTCTTCAATAGATTTTGTGATATATGGTGTAAATTCAATTTGAGTAGATTTTTTGAATAATTCTGGATAATAATCTGAAAATTTCTTTAAAAATTTTAAATATTCATTGGTAGATCTACTTAAATCTAATATTTTTTTAATGGCTACTAACTCCAAGAAACTATCTTCAATAGCTAATAATTTCAAATCAGCAGTAACCGTTTCAAAACCGTGATTTGGCAAGGCATTATTATTACTAAAAGAAGCTACATATTCGTTCGTATATGCCAATTCAGAGTACAAAATTTCTTTGTCTTTGAATGGCTGAATTTGAAGTGCTTTTTCCATTCCAATTTCTGTATTGCAACGGTCAGAAATGGTTTGTAAAATAGTATGAAACTCTAAATCTTTTAGTGTTTTTTCGGTTATTGAAATCATTTTGAAATTCTATGATGATTGCAAAGTTACAAAAGATAAAGTTTTATATTTGTAAAAACTATAAATATGCTCTATGACAATATTGATTTATCTTGGAAATCATTTTTCGAAGATGAAATTCAAAAAGATTATTTTAAAAAACTAATGCAAGAAGTTGAATATGAATATGATAGTTCTATTTGTTTTCCACCTAAAGAATTGATTTTTAATGCGTTTGAAAAATGTAAATTTAATGATTTAAAAGTTGTTGTTATTGGTCAAGATCCTTATCACGGTGAGGGTGAAGCAAATGGTTTATGTTTTTCGGTAAATGATGGTGTTAAAATCCCACCTTCATTAAAAAATATTTTTGCAGAAATTAATTCCGATTTTGATTCGATATTTTTACCAACAAACGGCAATTTAGAGCGTTGGTCACAACAAGGTATTTTACTTTTGAATGCCAGTTTAACAGTTAGAAAAGACGAAGCAAATAGTCATAAACACTTAAAGTGGAACGTTTTTACAGATAGTTTAATTGATTATATATCAAATAATTGCGATAATATTGTTTTTTTACTTTGGGGTAGTTTTGCCCAAAAAAAAGGATTGAAAATAAATAGAGAAAAACATCTTGTTTTAAAGTGTGGACATCCTTCACCGTTAAGTGCCAACAAAGGATTTTGGTTTGGAAATAAGCATTTTAGTCAAACCAATACATACTTAAAAACTATTAAAAAAAATCCGATTGAATGGTAGATTAATTAACAGTAAACTCGTAAGAATTTCCGGGTACATTTTCTATGGTTGTATAAAAATTAACTAAAATAGAATTTCCACCATAAAAGTAATTATTTCCGTAAAATGGATTAATATGAGATGAAATGCTTAGTCTATATTGACCACTTTCTTGTAATATTAAACCTTTATAAAATTCATAAAAAGTATTGGATTGATTTAATTCACAAATTGCGTTATTAAAATTATAAGTTCCTTGCCCACTAATTTCAAAATCAGTATTGCTTAAATTTACACTAGTCCAATTACCGTTGAAAACTTTTTTTTCTAAAAAAATATAAAAACTATATTGTCTTGTATTTGTAGTTTTAAAAACATCTAGTTTATTTGCATAACCAGGTTCATCTTGTAGTTTATTGAATCTTGATTCAATAAATAACTTGTCACCAACATTATAGCTATTTTGTGTGTAAACTTTAATATAATTATTTACGTTTAATTGAATATTTCTTTGATAATAACTATCATCGTCTCTTGTTGTACAAGAAGTAATAAATATTCCTAGTAGAATTAAAAGTGTCTTTTTCATTTTTATTATTTAAAATCGGTAACTAATTAAAGTATTTCCTCTTGGTAAAACAGTAATACTATTTTCATTAAATAAATTTCTCGATAATCCAAAATTAAAATCTATTCCAATTGTTTTTTTTATGTACACTTTATAACCAACACCAAAGCCTATTCCTAAATCAATATACTTTTTTAAATTTTCTTTATAATAGCCATTTCCAAATTCGTCATTTAAACGTTCGATCATTCTGTTTTCCCCTCCATTAACATTTAAAAAGCTTTCTAAGTAAAAAAAACTGGTTTGTTTTTTCGATAAAGAGTATCTAACAAAAGGGCTTACTTGATATACTAAAGATTTGTTATCTATTTGTAAATATGAAAAGGAATCTTCATTTAAATTTATGTGCGTTAATGCACCAAAAGAAAAATCGCTATTAATAAATCGTTCAAAACCTATAAAAAAGTTTCCTGAAGTCAATATAGATATTGGAGCTGCCTTGATTTCGAATTTTTTTGTCGAAATAATACTATCATTTTCAGCATTTTGACCAAAAGTTTGAAAAAAATATAGTAAAATAAAAAATTTAAAATATTTCATAGTTTCATTTTAATACATAACATTGTAAAATTAACACTTTAGTAAATAGAATAAAAGTTTATAAACAAATTTAACATAAACTTAATTTTGTAAATTTAAAATACTTAGTACTTCTTCCCCTAAAAATGGACCTCCTGGATAACGCGCTGTATAATCTAAATTTAACCAAATTTTTCCTTTTTCATCACGATGAAAGTAAATAGTTTTTCCTTTAGAAGTGTTTTTAAATAATTCATTACTAATTAAATACATTGCAATTTCTAATTCTTTTTCAGTACCTAATAATACCTCTGGATACATATGTTTTCCTGTATGTATAAGTCGCATACTTCCGCCAATGGATTTTATTGCGGCACACATTAATATGGCATGGTCGTCACAATCCCCTGAAAAATACAATAAGCTTTCGCTACCACTTGCAAAATATTCTTGTCCTTTTGGGTCGTTTACATAATTCCAACGAGAATTTATTTCTTTAAAAACAGCAAAATATTGTATTAGTTTTCTATTTATGGCATAATTTGAAGTTCTTGAAAAATGTGTATTAACTGCATATAATGCAAAATTTCTGACTTCAGAACTTGAAAAATCTACACTTTCATACACACGATTTTCATTTGGAAATGGCTTTAATGTTTTTTGTTCTAAAAAGGTCTCTTCTTTTTGTAACTCGTCGCTCAAAAAGATAATTTTATATGCAGTAATCACTTGAAAAAGTGAATATTTACCTTGTATTGATGTTAGTGCAAATGTGATTACATAAATAATTATTGAATAAATTATTTTTTTTCTTAAACTTTTTAAAATAAAGAAAAATAAGAACAATAGCATTATAAAAACTAAAATTTTATCGTAAGGTATTTCAGCGTCAAAATAGTATATGTTTTTTCTAAAATAAATAAAAACAGGAATACTAATTAAAAATGATAATACAAAGAATATAACATTTTCTCTAAGCCTATTTGAAATAAGCCAAGCGGATATTTTATCAAAAAAAGATTTTAGAAAAAATGTCATTATTATGTTTCGGAAATTCAATTTTGTTTTGCATTCAAAAGTAGTTAAAAATGGGACATCAACATAAATTGATTCGTCTTTTTATACGTTTTTAACAAGTTGATGGAATGGTACTTTATTAGAGATAATATCTAAAACAAATAGATTATTTTGAACGATTTGAAAGGTTTTTTCATCTAAATTTTTCTGACTCCATTGGGTTTGCTGCAACCATTGTTGTATATCTTCTAATTTTTGTTGATATTTTGTAGCAAGTGTTCTATCGATGCTTGGAATGTATTTAAATTCTTCTGTTGTTGTGTTTATTATTTCTAAAATTAAAGCCATAACAGATTTGTTTTCTGCTAAAAAATCATTTCTAACCGCAATTACAAAACAAGGCCAAGGGGTAGGACATTCGCCCACACGTTTAAAAGTTCCATTATCTACTAAAGGTTTTGTGGTATATTTTTCCCACATAAAATAATCTGACTTTCCTTCAGTAAGGCTTGCAACGGCACCATCTAAATTATTTACAATTTCAAAAGATATATTATTTGTATTCCAATTATTTTTTTCAGCATTTATAATGCTCATTAAATGAGAACCTGAACCTATTCTGCTTATGGCGGAAACTTTATTTTCTAATTCAGTAACCGAAGTATATTCGGCTTTTCCATCTATATGAATTCCCCATATTAATGGTGATTTTACGAAAATTTGTATAATACTACTGTGTTGATTTTCAGTTAGATCTTTAATAATCCCTTCCGTTAAAATAATGGCAATATCGGTTTCATTATCACGAAGCATCTGACACATTTTTCCTGTTCCTTCAGGTACATCTGTCCATTGTAAATCAATTCCAACTTCATTAAATTCACCATTTTCAATACACATATGCCAAGGTAAATTGAAATGTTCGGGTACGCCTGCTATTTTTACTTCTTTCATTTTTTTGGTATAAGGTTTTGGTTGATGGGTTTAAGGGTTTTGTAATTTGCTTTTATGTTTTTTACTTTCTAATTGCCACCATTTCCAATTTGTGCCATCTTCGGAGGAATATTCTTCCATAAATTGCATGCCATTTTTTTCTAAAATATGATTTGATGCGCCATTTTCTGCATGCGTATAAGCGTGTAACGTTTCAATTTTCATTTCGTTGAAACCGTAATCAAACCAAACCTTTGTAGCTTCTGAAGCATAGCCTTTATTCCAAAATTTTTCGTTTAAACGATAGCCATAATCGTAAAAATTGGTATTTCCATTTTCAATATGGTCGTTCACAAATTTAATACCTGTCCAACCAATTAATTCGCCAGTTTCTTTTAAAATAGTGGAAAATCTACCAATTCCTCTTTCGTAATATTGTTTTTGAACCATTTCTATATAGTCATACACTTCATTGATACTTTCTACAGGCTTTAACCATAAGTATTTATGTACATTAATATTTTTATCCATATCAAATAATGCTTCTGCATCTGATTTTTCAAATGGACGAAGGATTAGGCGAGGTGTTTCTATAATTAAATTCATATTATTTTATAAACACCGATTTGAGAAATTTGTATAATTTTTAAAATTTCTTTAATCTGTGTTGTTTTATTTTGCTTTTAAATTTGAAATTATAATACGATATCCATCAGGATCTAAAATCATTTTTCCGTTTATACTCCAATATGTGTTTTTAGATTCAATAAAATCAATATTGTTCTTATTAATATTTTCTATCAAAAAATCATATTCTACTGTGGTTTCAGGATAAAATACTAAAACATCATCTTCATTAAAATTAAATTCAACGATTTCATTTGATTCTGTAAATTCTAAATGCCAATTTTCACTTGATTTTCCAATAAAAACACCATCATAATCATTATGATTTTCAAAGCCACCAAGCAATTCAAATCCTAAAATATCGATATAAAAGGATTTAATTTGTTTTAAATTATTGGTATGTCTGGCAAAGCGAAATTTCATTTAGTTAATTTTTTCTAAAATAATTATCATTAAAAAAATAAAAAGTAAAAAGTAAATCCATTTTTACTTTGTGTTGTAAAGCCATTTTTATCTTTTTTATTTGACGAATCTTCAGAATAATATTCAATTTCTTTTGGAAATTTATCATTTATAGGAATATTCAAAATTTGAAAAAACAACCATCTTAGAATTCCACCAATTCCAAACGCAAATTTTTGGAGAATATAGCCCATTAACTTAACAATTTATCCAATGTATAAGCAATTAACTCATTCACCGTTTTTTCTGGATTCGAACTAAATTCGCCTACCGCTCTGTTAGCAATAATGGCATTTAATGACAAACAATTATGACCTAACAATTTGCCTAAACCATAAATTGCAGACGTTTCCATTTCTAAATTCGTCATGCGTGTTCCGTTATAGTTAAAAGTATCCATTTTATGATTTAATTCAGGATCCTGAATATTTAATCGGAC
>JBIPOM010000108.1:0-7009 GCA_044379175.1 Flavobacterium sp.
ACCGGAGCAGAAATTAAAGATGGTGATGTAGTAGTTTTTACAACTGCTCTAGCCGGAGTTAATGATGCAAATTCTTTAAAATTTTATTTTTCAAATGTATCATCTGCGCCTATTAAAGTAAGATCAAGATTTGTTTCTTTATCGGGCGTACCAAACGCCAATAATGTTCAATATTGCATAGGAGACAATTGTCTAACATCAATAGCTGTTGGCGCAAATTATCCTGTTAGCAATCAAGAGGTATTAACAGTTCCTGCTAATGGCAAACTTGGAGATATAGAGCAATACAAAATACAAAACTTTGCTACTCCCGTAGCTCCAGCTACAGCTGTAGATTATGTTTTCGAGTTTTATCAGTACGATGATAATGGAAACGAAGTAGGGAATAAAGTGAGATTTACTTATAGATATCAGCAATAAATCTAATAGAATATTTTTTATAAAGTGAGCCCGAAAGGCTCACTTTGTATTTTATGTTTAACTTTTAATTCAAAACAAAAACGATATAATATAATAACATTCAAAACTAATAAATTAAGGATGAATAGTGTTTTAAAAATCACAAATACATTGTTAAAAATCAGGTTACTGGTGTTTTTTGTTATATTAAATAATTCAAATTCAGTAGCACAACAAGATCCACAGTTTACACAGTATATGTATAATACTGTAAATATAAATCCAGCATATGCAGGTTCAAGAGGAGTAATGAGCGTTTTTGGAGTGTATAGGGCTCAGTGGATTGGATTAGAAGGAGCGCCCATAACCGCAGTTGCTTCTTTTCATACACCAATTTATAATTCAAAAATAGGTATGGGAGTTTCAATGTCAAGCGACGAAATTGGGATTTCTGAAAGAAAAACAGTTGCTACCGATTTTTCTTATACAATTAAAACATCGGACAAATTTAAACTGTCATTTGGAATAAAAGGGTCAGTGAATATCTTAAATTTGGATTACAACAAACTTAATAAGTTTGATTTGAATGATCCTAAATTTCAAAATAATATTAATAATAAATTTTCTCCTAACATAGGCGCTGGATTATATTATCACTCTAATAAATTATATGCCGGTTTTTCTGTCCCTAATATTTTAGAAACAAACTATTTTGATGACACTAGTATGTCTATTGCAAAAGACGCCTTGCATTATTATTTTATTAGTGGTTATGTGATAGATGTGTCACAAACTTTAAAATTGAAGCCCGCAATTTTAGTAAAATATGTAAATGGTGCACCACTTCAAACAGATTTAACTACTAATTTTATGTTTTACGAAAAGTTCGTTTTAGGAGGCGCGTGGCGTTGGGATGCTGCCGCAAGTGCATTAGCAGGTTTTCAAATAGATGCCAATTGGTTTGTGGGTTATACTTATGATTCCGATACCACAAAACTTACAAATTATAACGCTGGTTCTCATGAGTTTTTTTTAAGGTATGAATTCAAAGGCAAAAAGGAGAAAATTATTTCACCAAGATTTTTCTAATAAAACTAATTATATGAAATTTAAATACATTTTATCGTTATGTTTTTTTTATTTTGTTTTTTTTGGTTTTTCGCAAGAATCAATATTGAAAAAAGCAAATTTAAACTACCAAAATTTTCACTATATTGATGCCGTTAAAATATATGAAAAAGTTGCTAATAAAGGGTATAAATCAATTGAGCTACTTTCTAAATTAGCTGATTCTTACTACTTTCAATCTAAATTAAAAGAAGCGAATAAATGGTATGTTGCATTATTTTCATTAAAAAAGAGTTTAGATTCTGAATACTATTTTAGATATGCTCAAACATTAAAAGCAATAGGAGATTATCAAAAAGCTGATGCAATGATGACCCTTTTTAATCAATTAAATAGCAAAGATTTACGTGGCAAGTTGTTTCAAAATCAATTTAATTATCTAGATGAAATTAAACGTAACTCAGGAAGATTTACGGTTGAAAATGCGGGAATTAATTCCGAATTTTCAGATTACGGCACTGCTTTATATAATAACAAGTTGGTTTTTACATCTGCAAGAGATACTGGTGGTGTTTTTGTAAAAAAGCACAGTTGGACCAATCAGTCTTTTACAAATTTATACGGTTCTTTAATTGCAGAAAATGGAACGTTATCTACCCCAGAAAAATTTCCTAAAGAAGTAAATTCAAAATATCATGAATCTACGCCTGTATTTACAAATAATGGAAATACAATGTATTTTACCAGAAATAACTATTTAAATGGTAAAAAAGGTAAAGATAAAGATAAAGGGGTTTTGCTAAAGTTATATAGTGCTACAAAAACAGGAGATACTTGGGGTGAAGTAACAGAACTTCCTTTTAATAGTAACGAGTATAGTTGTGCACATCCAACATTATCCACTGATGAGAAAACATTATATTTTTCATCTAATATGCCAGGAACAACAGGAATGTCCGATATTTATAAAGTAGCCATTCTTGCCGATGGAAATTTTGGCCCACCAATTAATTTAGGGAATAAAATTAATACTGAAGCAAGGGAATCATTTCCATTTATTTCAACTAAAAACGAACTATATTTTGCTTCAGATGGTCATCCTGGATTAGGAGGATTAGATGTTTTTATTGCTCAATTAAATGAAGATGGAACGCATGGAAAAATAAAGAATATTGGAGCGCCAGTGAATTCTAATTCAGACGATTTTGCATTTATAATAAACACAGAATCAAAAAATGGTTATTTTAGTTCCAATAGAGAAGTAGATAATTTGGGACATGATGATATTTATAAATGTTTTGAACGAATTCCATTGCCAGCAGACAATCAAAAACTTCATGGATTTTTGTTGGATTCTATTTCACAATTACCAATTGAAGGCATGAAAATCACATTATTTGATTTAAATTACAAAAAAATAGATGAAATAACATCGGATAAAGACGGTAAATTTGATTTTGGTGAGGTAGATTATGGAACTACATTTCGAATTTTACCTGAAGGACAGAATTATTTTACTAAGGAAAAAATAATCAAAATAAATGACGAATTTGATAGAGAAGAGTTAAAATTTTACATTGAACCAACAATACGATCAATTAAGGTTGGCAGTGATTTATTAAATTTGCTAGGAATTAAGCGTATTTATTTCGATTTGGATAAAGCTGATATTCGGAAAGAGGCAGAAGTAGAATTGGCCAAAATTGTTGAAGTAATGAAACAAAATCCTACTATGGAAATTGATGTCCGATCTCATACAGATAGTCGACAAACTTCCAATTATAATTTAATTCTATCTAATAATCGAGTGAAATCTACAATAAAATGGTTAATCGAGAACGGTGTAGAAGCCAATCGATTAACTGGTAAAGGTTATGGCGAAACGAAACTAGTAAATTCATGTGCGGACAACATAAATTGCACAGAGGAAGAACATCAAGCCAATAGACGAAGCGAATTTATTATTATGAAGCTATAATTTTTCACAATATAATTTTGTAAAGTTAATTGGAGTTTAAAAAACAATAAACCCCTAATAATCAATGGATTAAAAGGGGTTTAAGTGGTACCTCCAGGGATCGAACCAGGGACACACGGATTTTCAGTCCGTTGCTCTACCATCTGAGCTAAGGTACCTTGCTTTAATAAGTATTCCTACTCATTCATTGCGGGTGCAAATATAGAACCTATTTTATATTTTCCAAAACAATTATTAAAAAAAATCATTTTTGTACATTTGCAAATCAAACAAATAGATATGGTACTTACTTTAGATGTTGGCAATACAAATGTTAAAGTTGCTGTTTTTAAGCAGTTTAACTTAATTGATAAGTTTGTTTTTCAAAAAAATAATTTTCAAAATAATTTTCAAATAATTTTCGAAAAGTATCCAAATCATTCAAAAGTAGTAATGTCTTCTGTTTCATTGTTGGATAAAAAGGATAAAGTATGGTTAAAAAAACGAAAAGAAGTTTTTGAAATAAATGCAGAATCAGTATTTCCATTCACAAATAAATATATTACTCCAAAAACGCTGGGTACAGACAGGCAGGTTTTGGCATCAGGTGCCGTATTACAATATCCAAACCAAAATGTTTTGATTATTGATGCAGGAACATGTGTTACATATGATTTTGTTACGAATCAAAAAGAATATTTAGGTGGCGCTATTTCTCCTGGCCTTCGCTTGCGTTATAAAACATTAAATGATTACACATCCAAACTACCATTTTTAGAAAATGAAATGCCTGAAAACTTTATTGGAAATTCTACTAATTTGTCTATTCATTCGGGTGTAGTAAACGGTTTGTGTTATGAAATTGAAGGCTTTATTTCAGAGTTTTCTGTTAATTATAAACAATTAACAATAATTTTAACAGGCGGCGACGCTATTTTTTTGGCGAATCGATTAAAAAACACCATATTTGCCGATGAAAATTTTTTATTAAGAAGTTTACAACAATTATACACTTATAGTTTACAAAATGATTAAAAAAATTGTCTTATTATTTATTTTAGTTCTTGCTAATTTCGGATATACTCAGGAAAATACTACATCACCTTATTCTTTTTACGGAATAGGGAGTACAAAGTTTAGAGGAACAAATGACATCGTTAATATGGGTGGAATATCAGTATATTCAGACAGCATCCATTTAAATGTTTTAAATCCTGCTTCATACTCTAATCAGTTAATCACCAATTTACAGGTAGGTTTAACATCAACTTTTTTTAAATTAAATGCTTTGACGAATACAGAGCAATCTAGAAAAACAACTTTTGATTATTTAGTAATGGGTTTTCCAGTTTCTAAAAAAACAGGGGTTGCTTTTGGGATACTTCCTCATAGCGCAGTAGGGTACAGATTATACTCCGATACAAGATCCATTGACAGTTTTGAAAGACTTTCTAAAGGTAATGGGGGAGTAAATAAAGTTTTTGTTGGTGCGGGTTATAAAATTACATCTAAATTGAGCATTGGAATGGATTTCCAATATTTATTTGGTAATATAAATACGCAAACTGACGTTTTTAAGGAATTAGTAATTTATGGTTCTAGAGAAACAAACGAAGCTAATTTGTCTGGAGTTGCTCTTAATGCAGGATTAAATTTTAATACAAAATTAAACAAAAAATTAAATTTTATGTCTAGTTTAACTTATTCTCCTGAAGCAAAATTAAATTCCAATAATACAAGAAATGTGGCTTTAATCTCTGCTTTATCCACTGGAAATTCACAAACTGAATCAGACCCACAAGTTGTAGATGTTGCTGATACCAAATTGGTTGTTCCTTCAAAATTAGCAATAGGTGCTGGTTTAGGAAATAGAAAATGGTTTTTCGGAGGAGATGTGGCTTTTTCAGGAACAGGTAATCAAATTAATAGATTTGAAAATTACGCTAATGTATCCTACGAAAATGCACTTAAAGTTGCGATTGGTGGTTTTTTTATACCTAAATACGATTCTTTTAATAACTATTTTCAAAGAATAACGTATAGAGCCGGTTTGAAATTTGAAAATACAGGGCTTGTCATAAATAATACTCCAATTGAAGATAAATCAGCTACTTTAGGATTTGGCTTACCAATTTCTGGTACTTTTTCTAGTTTAAATGTAGGTGTTGAATATGGGGTTAGAGGAACAACATTGAATGGCTTAATTAAGGAAAATTATTTTTCAATAAATATAGGCTTGTTGTTTAATGATAAATGGTTCAGAAAAACATTATATAACTAGTATAATGAAAAAAAGTGTTGATTATATTGCTTTTTTAGTTATGATTTTGTGTATGCAAAGTTGTGAAAGTAATTTAAAAGACGTACAACGAATTTACAAAACATCATTTGTACCTACAGGTGAGGCAGATTCAATTAATTTAAAATATACCGATTCTGGAAGAGTAAAATCCATCTTACAGAGTTTAAAAATGATTGATTATTCTACAGCAAAAAATCCTTTTGTTGAGTTTCCGAAATCCGTATTAGTAACGCTTATTGATGCAAATGGCAATAAAACTACTGTAGTAGCTGACAAAGCCATTTCGTACAAAAAAACTGAAGTAATTGATTTAGTTGGAAATGTAAAAATCCAAACCTATGATGGAAAAGTTCTAGAAACCAATCAATTGTATTTTGATCAAAAAAATGAATGGTTTTTTACAGATGAACAGTTTACTTTTAAAGAGGCTGATGGAAGTTATCTACAAGGAATTGGGATAGATTTTAGTAAAGACTTCAAAATTTTCAATATGCAAAATAATAGTGGAGAGAAAAAAAACATGTAATTATACAACTATGAAATATTTCAAATACACCCAATACTTATATCTAATAGCATCTGTGCTTTTTTCAATCTCTATTTTCATTAAAATAATGAAAAATGAAGACTATGGTTTACAAGTAATTATTGCCGTAGGATTTGCAATCATGTTTTTTGTACGACGTAGTTTTGTAAAAAAAATGGAAAACAGCAAAAAAAACTTATAAAAAATCGACAATACTGTTTTATTATTAAATAGATAATTGTATTTTCGCCCTCTGTATAAAAATAATCAATTTAAAAATGGCAATTTTATCAAAAATTAGACAACGTTCTATCTTATTAGTTCTAATCATAGCATTAGCATTATTTTCATTTGTTCTAGCAGATGTAATTAAAAGTGGTGGATTTGGTGGTGGATCCAACACTATAGGTTCCGTAAATGGAACCAAATTTGAATACCAAGAATTCATGAATAAAGTAGCCAATGTTGAAAAACAACAACAAGGCGTAAGCGGAACTCAAGCGTTAAATTCTGTTTGGGAACAAGAAGTTAGAAAAGCTTTATTAGCTGATCAATATGAAAAAATTGGTTTATTGCTAGGTAAAGAACAATTAATGGCCGTTATTAAAAATGACCCACAATTATCTCAATCTCCTCAGTTTTTAAATGCTGCGGGTAAGTTTGATGATAAAAAATTTGCAGAATATATTAATTCATTACAAACTGCTCCAGACCAAACACAATGGAACAACTGGAAAGCGTATGAAGTTCAAATTGA
>JBIPOM010000015.1:0-23555 GCA_044379175.1 Flavobacterium sp.
GGAAACTATATAATGAATAAGCGAACGGGAAACGGAATTTGGAAAAATTTATATGAATTTCCTTGTATTGAATTTGAAAAAGAGTTGGATAAAAATGAATTGTTTATTCAGTTAAAAGAAAAGTTTAATATAAAAAATATCCAATATTACGATGATTTTGATGTGCTGCATAAGTTATCGCATCAGCATTTGAACATAAAATTTTATAGAGTAGAAATCAAAGAAACATTGAACAATAGCTATACTTTTACAGAACTAAAACAATTGCCTGTTCCAGTTGTTTTGCATAATTTTATTGAAAAAATTGGTATATAAATAATATTTAGTATTTTTGATAAAAACATATAAGCCATGAATGGTACATTAAACAAGGTTATTTTAATAGGTCACTTAGGTGATGAAGTAAAAATGCATTATTTTGATGCTCAAAGTTGCATAGGAAGATTTCCTTTAGCAACTAATGAAGTGTATATTAATAAATCTACAGGTGAAAAAATCACTTCTACAGAATGGCACAATATAGTGGTGAGAAATAAAGCCGCTGAATTATGTGAAAAATACCTGTCAAAAGGGGATAAAATATATATTGAAGGTAGAATAAAATCTCGTCAATGGACTGCTGAGGATGGTACAACTAAATATACTACTGAAATTCAAGTTACAGAATTCACGTTCTTAAACACTAAAAAAGATTCAGATTTGTCTAAAGCACCTAGTTCAAATCCGCCTAGTTCAAAAGATGTTGATTTTGATTCATTAGCTTAATTTTGATTTAGCATCTAGAGAAAAGAGTATAGAGAAAAGAGTATAGAATATAGAGAATAGAATATAGAGTATAGAGTATAGAATATAGAGTATAGATTGTACTTTTTTAAACACACAAAAATGAAAATACGCCTTATTTTTAGCTTAATTTTCCTTGCTTTACTTTCATGTGGAGATGATAAAATGCCAAAGCCTAAAGGACAATTAAGTTTAGAATATCCACCAGCAAAATACATGAAATTTTCCAATTCTTGCGGATTTGATTTCGATAAGAATGAATTGGCAGAAGTAAAAGCAACCTCTGATTGTGGATTAGAAATTCATTATCCTAAAATGAAAGCTACCGTGTATTTGACTTACAAACCTATTCGAAACAATTTAGAAATATTGCTTATTGATGCCCAAAAACTCACGTATGAGCACGCTGTTAAAGCAAATGATATAGCAGAACAACCTTATGAAAACATATATAGTAAAGTGTACGGAATGTTTTATCAAGTGGGAGGAAACGCAGCAACAAATGCACAGTTTTATGCTACCGATAGTACTAAAAATTTCATTACAGCAAGCATGTATTTTTATTCTAAACCTAATTTTGATTCCATTTTACCAGCTGCGGATTATATTAAAAATGACATGAAAAAAATCATAGAATCTATCAAATGGAAATAGATTTTATTTTTTGTATAAATTCACTATAAAAACTTTTCGATTTATTATATTTGGGACAAATTAACTTAATTAATATCCCTTTGAAAAAGATTTTATTTTTACTTACCTTTTTATCGCTTTCTACATTTGCACAAGAAAAAAAATACCAAAGTTTGTTTTGGGAAATTTCGGGTAACGGATTAACCAAAAAATCCTATATGTATGGAACCATGCATGTTTCTGACAAAGTTTCTTTTCATTTGTCTGATTCGTTTTTTGAAAAATTAATGGCTTCAGATTTTATAGCTAACGAAAGCGAACCAAATACTTGGACAGAATTATACGATTTGTTTGGATTTTATCAATCTACTCAAACTAGAAGGAATTTCTACACTAATTTCTACACTTCACCTATAGAAAAAGACTATTTATATTCTCTTTTTAGAGGTTCAAATTATAATTTAATTGGACTATTATCTCGAACCAATCAAGCCAATCAAGAATTTCAGGAGGAAACGTATTTGGATATGTTCATTTATAGAACGGGAAGAAAATATGGTAAAAAGACTTTAGGGTTAGAAAACGTTAAATCTACTACTTTAAACATCGAAAAAGCGGTAGCAGAAATGGATAGAAGTGAAGTAGATGTAAACAAGCAAGCTATTTTAAAGTTATTAAAAAAACGCTCTTATGCAGAGGTTTTAAGAGACGCATATCGTGAAAAAGATTTAGATTTAATAGATACACTAAATATGCTTTCATCGCCAAAATCATACAATAAAGCCATGCTTTTTGATAGAAATGAAGTCATGTCTTCAAGCATGGATTCTATCATGAAAACAGGAAGTTTATTTGCTGCGGTAGGTGCTGCTCATTTACCAGGAAAAAATGGAATGATAGAAATATTAAGAAGAAAAGGGTATACTGTAACACCAATAATTTCTGAATATACTGAAAAAGGAAAAAAAATAAAAAAACAAATTGAAGAGTATTTTGTAAAGCCTGTTTTTGAAATGAATACAACAGCAGATGAAATGATTTCTTTACCACTATTTCCTCTAGTATTAAAAAATGGCGAAAATTTAGAATCTCCAGATTTAGGAAACGGCGGCTATATTAATGTAAAACGCATGTTGCTAAAGGATTTTATTAGCAAAAAAGACGAAAAATTTAACCATAAAACACTTGATAGTTTGTTTTTCGAAAACATTCCAGGTGAAATTTTAGAAAAAAAATCATATCAAGAAAAAAATAATTTTGTGTATGATATTAAAAGCAAAACTAAAACGGGTAAAAACGAACGCTATAGATATTATGTAACACCACTTGAAATTATTGCTGTAATTATGAGTGGAGAAGGCGACTATGTTAGAAAATATGAGGATGAGGTGTATAATAATATTAAAATTAAATCGTACAAACAAGAAACAGTAAGGTTACTTCCAAATAAGCAAAATTTTAAAGTTTCAATACCTTCTTATTACACAATTGTAGGAAATAAAAAAGAAAATAAAAATCTAGAAGACACAGAAATATATGCGTTTGACGAACAAGAAAACGCGCATTATTTTGTTATAGAAAGTACGATGATGGATTATGAAAACTTAGAGGATTCTGAATATGAATTGAAAAGAATGCATTACGAATTTTATGACGCTCACGAGTTAGATTCTTTGCAAACAAGTTTTGATAAAAATAAGTTTGAATGTACATCGCAATCCAAATTAAAAGAAAAAAATATTTACTTGAAATCCGCATTAAAAGGAAATAAATATTATTTACTAGGAACTGTTAATGCTTCAAAAAATAAAGTTGATGCTTTTTTTAACTCATTCGAAATTACAAAAGCAAAAGAAGATATTGTTTATAAAACATTTAAAGATTCTACGGCTCATTTTTCTGTAGAAATTCCGAAACAAGAAAATGAGTATTTAGATTTTAAATTCGAAAGAAAATATGAAGTGAAGAAAGACGATAAAACAAATCATTTTGAAGTAAAGTTTAAATCTTTTGATGTTTTTTCACCGAATAAAAGCATTATTCAAATTACGTATTCACAACCACATAGATACGAAAGTTACGCGGTTTTAGACACGCTTTTTAATCAAATTAAGAAAAACATTTCAGTAGATTTTGAATTTAAAAATTATTCTGATAGCAATGAATTTTATTCTTCAGATAATGATATTGTAGTTGATTCTGTAGCAACAGAGGCAGTTAATTTCAATTCTGTCGCAAATACTATTGATACAAATGAAAAGGATAAATTTAATCCGTTAGATTATAAAGCAACCACTTGGGATAAAACATTGGCTTTAACATCGAACCAAAAATTAGATTTAGTTAATGAAAAATTCACTAAAGATCCCGTTAATGATTTTTATGTGTACGAAGTTTTGGCTACAAAACCTAAAAGTACACAAGCTATTAAATATAAAATTGTACTCAAAAAAGGTGAATATTACACCCTCACTACTTTAGTCGATAAAAATTACAATAATGATAATCCTTTCATAGAAAAAGTCTTTAATTCGTTTAAAGTAGATGATGCTTCTATAACTTCAAGAACCTTTTTTGAAAACAAGTTCAGCATTTTTGAAGAAGATTTAAATAGCGAACATGATAGTATTCGTTACTCAGCAATAAAATCATTTAACAATTTAACGATTGAAGAATCGGATTTTTCAAGAATTAAAAATCTGTTAGAGAATTTTGAGTTTCGTAAAGAAGAAATGGATTTTAAAGGCGAATTATTTGAAAGCATTGGCGCTTTAAATTCTCCAGAAGTACTACCTTTTTTAGAGCAAGCGTATAAAAAACAAGATGTTTCAACACAAACACAATTTTCAATTTTACGCGCCTTGACTTTTCAAAAAAGCAAAACGGCTTATAAAAAGATAGCAGAATTATTGGACTACGATTTACCAATTTCGGAAAATTATGTAATTTCTGGTTTGTTTAATTTATTTATGTCAGACATAGAAAATGCTAAGGTTTTATATCCAAATATTTTAGAATATTATAGTATAAATGAATTTCATGAACCAATAGTTGAGTTTGTTCAAGTATTGTTAAATTCTGAAAAAGTAACGTCAAAAAAACTGAAATCCTACAAAAAGATGTTGCTTACCAATGCGAAACTTGAATATAAACGATTGGTAAGTTGGAAGTCTGAAGATGAAGCTACCGATGATGATGATGAATATAATTATGATGACGAAAATGGTGCACCGGTGGAAGCATTAAATAGTTATTTATCTATTTTATATTCATTTAAAAATGAAAAAGAGATGCGTCAATTGTATGATAAAGCAGAAAAATTAGATATTGACGATTTAAATGTAGCTATTGCTAATCGCGAATTGGCAAGAAATAAAAAATTGGATAAAAATGTGTTGGAAAAATTAATTAACAATCCAAAAACAAAATACACGGCGTTGCAAATGTTGTATCACAATAAACAAACAGAAGAATTAGCTACGTTTAGTAAAGATAGTGTTGTGATGAATGCCATTCATTATTATGAAGATTTTGATAAAAAAAATGATTCTATTGTGTTATTGGATGAAAAAATAGTTACTCATAATGATAAAAAAATATCATATTTCTTTTATAAGAAAATTAATATAGAAGAAGATTCGTATGGAAAAAACTCAGAAAAATTAACCGCTATTGCTTTTGTTCATGATGAAAACGGGCAGCTAAATTTGAAAGCGTTTAGACGATTTGATGACGAAAAAATTATTGATGATAAAGAAATAGCTCAAAAAATTAAAACCATGATTAATGAATCGTTAAATGACAATCATTTACGAGTAAATTTTTCAAGTAATCCAGTGGAGGATAATTACGAAGAAGAGGAATATTACGAAGAATAAATGTTAAGAACGAAAAAAGAAATAGTATATATTATTTTGGCGGGTATTTTTATTACTAATGCTATTACTGCCGAACTTATAGGAGGAAAATTAATTCAAATTGGTCCTTTTGTTTTAAGTATGGGTATTTTACTTTGGCCAATCGTATTTATTACTACCGATTTAATTAATGAATATTTCGGAAAACAAGGAGTTAAAAGACTAAGTTATATCACAGCAGGTTTAATTGCCTACTGTTTTGTGATTTTGTTTTTTTCGATGAAAATTCCAGAAGCAAAAGGCATCAGTCCAGTTTCAAATGCTGAATTTACGGCTGTATTTGGACAAAGTAATTTGATTATTGTAGGTTCGATACTTGCGTTTTTAGTCGCTCAGTTTCTAGATGTTACGCTTTTTAGTTATTTCAAAAAGAAAACAGGAGAAAAAATGATTTGGTTACGAAGTACAGGTTCTACTGTGATTTCACAATTAATTGATTCTTTTATAGTAGGAGGGATTGCTTTTTATTTTCCCGGAATTTGGAATACCAAACAATATGTAGAATATTCATTAACTGGATATTCTTTTAAATTAATCATTGCAATTTGTTTAACACCGTTAATTTATTTAGGTCATTTTTTAATTGAAACCTACATTCATAATAACGAAAAACCAATAGTAAATGACTAAAAAACGTTGCGCTTGGTGCGAAAAAACCGATTTGTATAAAGACTATCACGATAACGAATGGGGAAAACCTGTTTATGATGATGCCACATTATTTGAGTTATTAATATTAGAAACGTTTCAAGCGGGTCTAAGTTGGTATACGGTTTTAGTAAAACGAGATAATTTTAGAAAAGCTTTCGCAGGTTTTGATGTGCAAAAAGTAGCTAAATTTACCGATGCAACATTGCAAGTATTATCGGAAGATGTTGGAATAATAAGAAACAAGCTGAAAATAAAAGCCGCAGTAACAAATGCACAAGCTTTTATAAAAGTACAAGAAGAATTTGGGAGTTTTTCTAACTATTTTTGGGCTTTTGTAGATGGAAAACCAATTGATAACCATCCAAAAACATTAAGTGAAGTCGCAGCAACTTCAGAAATTTCGGATAAATTAAGTAAAGATTTAAAAAAACGTGGGATCAAATTCGTGGGTTCCACAGTTATTTATGCATACATGCAAGCCACAGGAATGGTAAACGATCACGTAGAAGATTGTTGGTTGAGAGGTTAGTAATCAGTGTTCAAGTTTTTAGTATTCAGTAAAAAATAGTATTAAATTAAAATATAAGTATTTACAGTAAATCGTAAATCCCAAATCAAAAATCGTAAATAAAATGGATTCACTTCACGGCATAACACTAAAAGCTATACTCGAAAAATTAGTCGAATATTATGGTTTTGATACGCTTGGCGAATTGATAAAAATTAAATGTTTTAACGAAAATCCATCGATAAATTCAAGTTTAAAATTTTTAAGAAAAACGGATTGGGCAAGAAAAAAAGTGGAAGAATTGTATGTGAGAAGTTTGAAGAAATTTGATGCTAGATAAATCTGTGCTATGCGCTGAATTTTTTTCGAACCTCTGTGTAACTACTAACTTTTCAAAATTGCTAAAAATTCCGCTCTTTCAATTTCAATACAGCCCAAACTTTCTAAATGATTATTATGAACTTGGCAATCTAAAAATTTATAATTCGCCATTTCTAGTTGCTTTGCCAAATGTATAAAAGCTACTTTGCTAGCATTAGGCATTTTTGAAAACATACTTTCGCCACAAAACACATTACCTAAATCTATTCCGTATAAACCGCCTACTAATTCGTTATTTTGCCAAACTTCTACGCTTTTGGCAAAACCTAATTCATTTAGTTTGCAGTACGCTTCCACAATTTCATTAGAAATCCATGTGCCATCTTGGTTTTTTCTTGGAGATTTTTGACAGTTAGAAATTACTGCTCTAAAATTTGTATTAAAAGTAACTTGAAATTCATTTCGAATTATTACTTTTTTCATGCTTTTCGTAATTCGTAAATTCTCGAAAAACAACACCATTCTTTCGTTTGGACACCACCAAAGTTTAGGTTCATCAGCATCATACCAAGGGAAAATTCCATTTTGATAGGCTAAAAGCAATCTTTCGGGAGATAAATCACCGCCAACTGCAAGAATACCCTCAGTTGAAACTTCAGAAATTGGAGGAAAATAAAGTTCAGATGTTAAAAAATACATATTTCTATTTCAATGACAATTTCAAAATTCAATATCAAAAAAAAAAACCATACTCAAATTTATCTTTTTACAACATTTTGGAATTTGGAATTTATTTTTTTGGTATTTTCAACTCCAAATTCTAAATATATCTTTTTACAGCTTTTTGGAATTTGGAATTTAAATTTTGGAATTTACCTTTGGTTTAGAAAGGTAAATCGTCATGCTCTTCTTCTTTAAAGTCGGTTGCAGGTGCAAATGCTTCAGTAGCAGGCATTGGAGGCATGTTTGGTGCGCTAGCTGGAGCTGCATTTGACAATCTTTCAATTCTCCAACCTGTAATAGTATTAAAATGTTTTATTTCTCCTTGTGGAGACGTCCATTCTCTTCCTCTTAAATTAATAGATACTTTTACTTGCTCGCCAACTTGGTACGAATTTAAATCGTCTACTTTCGCTTGTTGAAATTCAACCGAAATATGTTGCGGATACTGCTCTTCAGTTGTAACAACTAATTCTCTTTTTTTAAATGAAGCACTTACATCTTGTGTAACGCCAATCACTTTAATTTTTCCAATAACTTCCATAATTCTAATAATTTATTTTTGTGCTAATAACAATTTCCAAGCATTTAAAACCTGATTGTCGTCTAAATATTCTTTTGCTTTTTTCAATTTCGTATCAAAATCGTCTGAACTTAAAACGGCTTTTACCTCAAAATTTTCTTTTACAAATATAGTAATTTCTTCTTCATTTGGAATAGCTTCTATATTTCCTAATTTCCCTAAATCATTTCCATTAAAATAGCCACTTTCTATAATGAAATCAGGAATCATATCTACTCCAATTCCTAAAGTAGTTAATGGTTTTTCTACTTCGAATAAACCTTCATTTGCACGACTGTACCAATTTCCACCCAAACGTGAAACCACATCAATTTTCTGTTGATCAATCATTTCGTTTTCGTCTAAAATACTTTCGTGAATGTGAATTTTTACTACCTCACAAATGACTAAATTTCCTGCTCCACCTTCAGTTCCTAATGCAATAATGTCATTTACTTTACATTCAAATTGAACTGGACTTTCGGCAACTCTAAATGGCCGTACTATATCAGAAGGAAGCATGGTAAATCCTGCTTTTTCAAATTCGTTTATACCATCTGGATATTCAGTGCTGGTCAAACTCATTTGTTGCACCATATCATAATTTACGATATTAATGACAACTTCACGAGTGTCTTGTGCGTTTATTAAAGTATGTTTTATTGTATTGTTTCGAACACGTCTGGCAGGCGAAAAAATTAATATCGGCGGATTGCTACTAAATACATTAAAAAAACTAAATGGCGATAAATTTGGATTTCCATTATTGTCAATTGTACTTGCAAATGCTATTGGTCTTGGAGACACAGCAGTTTGCAAATAGCTTTGTAGTTTTACTGGCGATATTTCTTTTGGATTAATACTTAACATAAATTGTATTTTTTTACAAATATAAAGCAAATCAATCAATTGAAATGACATTTCTTTTTACAAATGTTAGTCGTTTTTTTGCCATGAATTTTCGAAACTAATTTATAATTTCGACTCGAAAATTCGTGACGTGATTAAAAAACTAGTTACTATTTACTAATTACTATTCACTTTTTCTTATTTTTACTCAAAATACTTTTTATGCAGTTTTCTGAAAAAAGAAATCTTACACGTTGGATTATTATTGTTTCCTCGTTTTTAATTGCTTCCTTAATTTTATGGAATACCTATGTTTTTTTTCAAACATTTAAAGAAGAAGAACGAAATAAAATGGAACTTTGGGCAACAGCTCAAAAAACGTTAATGAATTCAGATGTTGATACTGAAATTGAATTACCTACATTTATTATTGAAAACAATAAAAATATTCCTTTAATACTTACTGATAAGAATGGGAAAATTTTAAGTAATTTAAACCTTGGAGAAATAGAAAATGATAGTGTTAAAGTAAAGGAGGTATTAAATAAAATAAAAAGTCAAAATGCACCAATAAAAGTTCAATTTGCGAAAAACAATCATCATTTGGTTTATTATGGCGATTCTCCAATTTTAAATAAATTAAAATATTATCCAATTGCCTTATTATTAGTGGTTTTTTTGTTTGGCAGCGTAGTGTATAATTTTTATCGAGCAACAAAAATGGCTACTCAAAATAAACTTTGGGCAGGAATGGCTAAAGAAACGGCACATCAAATAGGTACGCCATTATCTTCATTAATTGGCTGGTTAGAATTACTGAAATTAGAAAATATTGATGAAACTACTATTGATGAAATCCAAAAAGATATAAATAGATTACAAACCATTACAGATAGGTTTTCTAAAATTGGTAGCGAACCTATCTTGGAAAAAAGAGATATTATTCAGGAAACGAAATCTTCATTTGAATATTTGCAATCTCGCGTTTCTAAACAAGTGATTTTTGATTTCCGAGCAGCAGAAAAGCCACTTTTTGTGTTATTAAATCCGACGTTACATAGTTGGACAATTGAAAATTTAGTTAAAAATGCCATTGATGCCATGAAAGGAAAAGGCAACTTATCCATTGAAATAGTAGAAGGAGATACTAACGTTTTTATAACGGTTTCTGATACCGGAAGCGGTATAGCTAAAAATAAATTTAAAACTATTTTTGAGCCTGGATATACGTCTAAAAAAAGAGGTTGGGGATTGGGCTTGTCGCTAACCAAACGTATCGTACAAGAATATCACAAAGGAAAAATTAGAGTAGTGCATTCTGAAATTGGCAAAGGCACTATGATGCAAATGATTTTTAAGAAAGAAAGTTAATATTCTATTTCTAAATAGGGTTTGAATTTTTTAGTTTTAATAATCTTGAAACTTTTCCCGTTCCAAGAAAAATATTCTATTAATTTAGTGATTGTAAATGTGTTATTTTCTGAATTTTCATCTATGATTTCAGCTTCTGTGATGTTTTTAATAATGATGTTCGATTGTCCACCTTTTTCTTTTGGGAAAACTAATTCTTCATTGTGATAAAATACACCAGCATCTCCAACATTATATTTTTCTGGAAGAAGCAGAAATGATGTACCAGTCCAACCAAAATAAAAATGAAATGTAGGAATACCACAAGCTTCACCGCTAAATGAAATACGGTACACTTCAGTTATATTCTTTAAACCCCAACTTCCTACAGTTGAATTATAAAAAAAATTACTTTCAGAAAGTTGTTTGTCAATTGATTTTTCTGCAATAATTTCATTCTTATTATCAATTGCTTTTACAGAAATTCTATAAAATTCGGCATCATATTCTATGTCTTTTTCTTGAATTTTTTTTTGGTATTTAGAATTTATTGTAGTTAAAAATGTAGTATTTCCCTTTGTAGTATTTCCAACAGCAATAAATCCTTTCCATAAAAATCCAGTTTTTATTTGACTATTTTTTATATACTCAATTTCTACCCAAGATAAATTCATCCCTTTTATGTTTAGATTTTCGTTCGTATTTTTTATGACTTTAATTTTGTGACCAATTTGTAAAGAATCTAATAATTGACTGTTTGCGGTTGAATCTTGTCGTATATAACATTTTTTTACTCCAATAATACCTTCAATTCCATTATTAAAATTATAATTATATTGCCAAAAATAATTTTCAGAAGGAATTTCTTGAGAAAATACAAAGTTGGAGATTAAAAGTGATAGGATAATTTTCTTCATTTCATAGTAAAAAAAATCCACAAACTCATTTAAAATTTGTGGAACTAGATTTTATAAATTTTCAGCAATATCTTGTGCTAATTTTGAAAATTCTAAAGGAGTTAAAGTTGTTTTTCGTTGAAAACGCATATCGTCCATGTCTTGAAGCGGAATTAAGTGAACGTGAGTGTGTGGTACTTCTAATCCTACAACCGCCACACCAATTCGTTTACAAGGCACTGTTTTTTCTAATGCAATGGCTACTTTTCTTGAAAACGCCATTAATCTTAGATATAAATCTTCATCCATATCGAAAATCTTATTTATTTCTTGCTTCGGCACACACAAGGTATGTCCTTTCGCATTTGGATTTACATCTAAAAATGCAATAAAATCTTCATTTTCTGTAATTTTATTACAAGGAATCTCGCCGTTAATTATTTTGGTAAAAATAGAACTCATTTTTTTGGATTTTGGAATTTCAAAAGTTAGTCACGTGTAATTTCTAAAATCTCAAACTTTAATACGCCATTAGGTACATTAATTTCTGCAATTTCACCTACTTTTTTACCTAATAATCCTTTTCCAATAGGAGAGGTTACTGATATTTTTCCAGTTTTTAAATCCGCTTCACTTTCTGCAACTAATTTGTATTTAAGTTCCATCCCGTTGGATTGGTTCTTGATTTTTACATTAGACAAAACCAATGCTTTCGATACATCTAAAGTAGATTCGTCAATAATTCTTGCGTTTGACACCAATTCTTCCATTTTAGAAATCCGCATTTCTAACAAACCTTGTGCTTCTTTAGCGGCATCATACTCTGCGTTCTCTGATAAATCGCCTTTATCTCTGGCTTCTGCTATTGCTTGTGATGCTTTTGGACGCTCAATAGATTTAAGTTGGTCTAACTCGTCTTTTAAATGTTTTAAACCTTCTGCTGTGTAATAAGATACTGTGCTCATAACTTCATTAATTTATAAAATAGAAAAAATCCCACAACTATGGGATTCCCTTTTTGCAAAGATATAATTTATTTAACTATTTTCGTTAACTATATTAGTTTGTCAAATATAAATAAATTAATTTTGATAAATCAAATAAATAAAAAAAATGAAAAGAATTTTTTACTTTATTATTTTGTTTCTTGTTTTTGTTTCCTGTGAAAGAGATTCACAATTTAACAATAACAATCCATTTTTACCGAATTATTCGTTTGAAGTGTTGATAAATATGAGTTTTCCTCAATATTCGAGTTTAGCATTTCCTTCTAGTGCGGTATATGTTAATACGGCTGGTGCCGGAATTAGAGGTTTAATCGTTTTTAATGCTGGAAGTGGTAACTATTTGGCGTATGACGCGGCTTGTCCAAATCAAGTATTAGGAGATTGTTCTACTATGACTATTAATGGTATTAATGCAAAATGTCCTTGTGACGATGTTGAATATAGTTTATTTACAGGTTTAGCAGCTGGAAAACAATATCCTATGAAAATATACAGAGTGCAAACAATTGATGCTACCACAATAAAAATTTTTAACTAATGCTTTCCTCTCTATTTTCGATTTTTAAAAAAGATAATACTGTATATCCTAAAGGTTCTATTCATTCTTTTGTAGTTAATGATTTAAAAGGGAATACGTTTGATTTTTCAACCCTAAAAGGAAAAAAAATCATGATTGTAAATACAGCTTCAAAGTGCGGGTTAACTCCTCAATATGAAAAATTACAAAAAATTTATGAAAAATATAAAAATCAAAACTTTGAAATTATAGGTTTCCCAGCTAATAATTTTTTATGGCAAGAACCAGGAAATGCTTCTGATATTGATAATTTTTGCACTGTAAATTATGGTGTAACGTTTCCTATGATGGAAAAAATATCTGTAAAAGGAAAAAATATCCATCCCATTTATGAATTCTTAACAAAGAAATCAAAAAACGGGGTAAAAGACACGTCTGTAAAATGGAATTTTCAAAAATTTCTTCTTAACGAAAATGGCGAATTAGAAAAAGTAATTTCACCAAAAACCCAACCAGACGACAGAAGTATTACAGCTTGGATAGAAGGAAAATAAATTACCCCTTTGTTTGTCTTGCTGAAAGCATCTCTTGGCATTTTTTCAGCAATGTGATGTTTAGCAAGAGACCCTTTCGGGGTGACAAACGTCGGGGTTATTTTTTTTAAAACTTCAAATTCATTCCAACCAAGAAATTGATTCCTGCTTGAGGGTAAAATCCAGCTCCTTCAATAGTAGTTACTCCAGGTCCGCTCCAAGTATCATTATATGTATAAAAATAACCATTTGATTCGTACGTTCTATCGAAAATATTATTAATTAATCCCGAAAAAACAATCGATTTAATCCCTTTATTTATTTTCCATTCGTAGTTAATGTTTAAATCAGATGTGGTATAATCAGGTAAAATTGATTTTTCAGCATCAATATTTCCCATATATTGCTCACCTACAAACTTAGTTAATAATGAAATTTGTAACCCGTTAATTGGTGAATAGGTTAGTGCGTTTCCTACTACAACATTTGGTGAATAGGCAATATTTGTATTTCCTAAATTGGTTAAAATGCCGTCTCTTTCAAAATAGAAATCGGTATTTTTATTTGTACTTAAAGTGATGTTTGGTTGTAAGACAAATTTCTTTGTAATCTGTAAAGAAGATTCGATTTCAATTCCTGCGCGAAAACTATTCCCACTATTTTCAAAAACTGGACTACCAACATCGTTTAATGCGCCTGTGGCAACTAGTTGGTTTTTATATTTCATATAAAAACCATTAACATTTACACTATTATTTTTGTTTTTAAATTTATAACCTAACTCAAAATCCTGTAAATTTTCAGGTTTTGTGCTTCCATTTTCGTAGTCATCTCTACGAGGTTCTTTATTTGCAATTCCGAAATATCCATAAATAGTACTCACTGAATTTAATGTATAAGTAATTCCAGCTTTTGGATTAAAAAAACGAAATGTATCGTTTACATCACTAAATTTAGTACTATTGGCTTCGTAATGAATTATTCGGTATTGTAAATCTGCAAAAATATTTAATTTACCAATTTTTTGTGATGCTTTTGTATAGAAGTTTACATCTGTTTTATTTCCAATATTATCATAATATTTATTTGTTGTTGGCACATAATATTGCGTCCAAACGACTTCTCCAAAATGCTTTCCTTCATACTTATTAGCAGCTCCCCCAATTATAAAATCCGTAGTAGCATTTTTATAATTTAATGAAAAGGTAGTTCCATAAAAGTCATTATCAAGCCATCTCTTTCTAACTAGATCCGTAAATGTAGCTCCATTAAAGTTCGGTAATAAATAATCTGAAAAATTTTCATCCTCTCTGTATTGTTCAAAATATCCTTTACCAGCTGTATAATGAAAAGCAAGATTTGATTGCCATTTTGAAGATAGTTTTTCATTCCAATGCAATTGAAAGTGATTTTGCATGTAATTATCCGTTTCATTATCATAAAATTGAATATTTCCAAATTCATCGGTATATTGACCTGCGGAATTATATGTTCTATCATTTCTGAGTTTTTCCTCGTCTTCTAATCCATTCCAAGCTTGATACGTTTTTTCTTTTCCGCCAAATGCTATTGCTTTAATTAGAGTAGATTTTGTGACATAATTAATATCAAAATAATATCCAAATAAGTCAGATGAAGCTCTGTCAATGAAACCATCAGATGCTATTTTAGAAATACGTGCATTCATTTCAAAGTTATTATGTAAACCGGTTCCGAATGCTAATGTGTGTTTTCTGGTTCCAAAACTTCCAATAGAATTAGCTATTTCTGCATAACTATTTTGTTGTGATACTTTTGTTTGTAAATTTAAACTTGCTCCAAAAGCACCTGGGCCACTTGTTGAAGTACCCACACCACGTTGCAATTGTACACTTTCTAATGAAGACGCAAAATCGGGTAAGTTTACAAAAAAGGTACCTTGACTTTCACTATCATTAAATGGAACTCCGTTTAAGGTTACATTAATTCTTGAGCCATCAGCACCACGAACACGCATATAAGTATAGCCAATTCCTGCTCCAGCGTCAGTTGTAGTTACTACCGAAGGCAAATAATTTAACAAAATAGGAATGTCTTGTCCTAAATTTCTGGGTGCAATTTGTGTTTTAGAAACATTTGTAAATGTAATTGGATTTTTGTCTTTAGCTCGTACTCCAGAAATTAAGACTTCTTCAATTGATTTTACAGAATCTTTGGGTTGTTCTTGACTGTAAGAACATAGAGAAAAGAGAATAGAAAATAGACTTAATTTATAAATCTTTTGCCTTTTGCCTTTTGCCTTTTGCCTTTTTAAAAATAAGTTCATACTTCGTAAATTAATACGAATAAAAGGGGTAATTACTCTTGGTTAAAAATAATTAATAAAATAATTTTGAGAATTTAGATTCTAAAAACAAATTCAGAAACATATTTAGTTCTCGGTTTTCCTTGGCAGCATTACCTGCCCAGGTTCTATGGGTATAATCTCAGCCTGAAAAACAAGCACCCCTTTGAGATGTTGCAAAGATAGTAATACAATTTCAAAAATCAATAACAATTTCAAAAATCAATGACAATTTCAATAACAATTTGAAATATCATGAATCATTTTTATTATTGGAACATGGATTTGAGAAATTATTAAAATTTCATTCATCTGTGTTGTTTGAATCTGTTAAATCCATATAAATCTGCTTACCCATCTAAATTAGAAATCTAATTTTTTCCTTCCGGCTTTAATTTCACCTGCTTTTTTCTTTTCTTGAATTCGTTTTTCATTTGCTCCTTTTGAAATTTTAGTTGGTTTCCTAACTTTTGGTTTAGTTAATGCTTTTTCTAATATTTCAAAAAATCGTTTGATGATGATTTTTTTGTTTTTGAATTGACTTCGGTCTTCATCACAAGTTAAAATCAGTAAATTTTCTTGGGAAATTTTTGTTTTTAATTTGGTGTAAAGCAGTATTTTTTCTTCATCATTTAAACCATGTGAGGTAGCTACATCAAAAATTAAAACTATTTTAGAAGATACTTTATTTACATTTTGTCCACCTGCACCACTGCTTCTTACTGCTTTGAAGTGCAGTTCAGAAGTTATTATTTCTGCATACATTATAAAATAGAATTATCTTCTAAAGTATTGGGTTGATGTGCAGGTTTTAGTAAATCGGTTACTTTTTTTACAGGGTTAAACGTTTCAATTGGAACTTCCACAAAAATAGTAGTCCATTTTGCCATGGCACCATTCCATAAACCTGGTAATTCTAATGCTTTTATTAGTTTTCCGTCTTTTGTTTTCTCCGTAATAAACGCTGTTTTGTGATCAATAAATTGGTTTAAGTCGAATTTATTTCCTTCAAAATCCCTAATGCTACAAACAATATCTACTGGATTAAAATGAGTGGAATTTTTAAAAATTGCAAGCTGATTTTCGTTGTTTAAATCAATTTGTGATAATTCTACAATTTGCAAATTCTGTCTGCCTTTATCATCCTGAATCCAAAATGGTCCGCCGCCAGGTTCTCCTTCGTTTTTTACCATTCCGCAAACACGAATGGGTCTGTTCAAAATTTTAATTAAATACTCTTTTTGATAGTCAAATTGAAACATTTTAAATTCTTGAGGTAAAGGAATTGACATTTTAGTTTCAACGAAATAAATAATTTCATTAATATTATTTTCGTTGATATCCTTATTTTGAAACTTTTTTAAAAAAATGTCCACTTCTTGTTTTGTTAATAAAAGTATACCACCTAATAATTTTTTGTGGTTTAAAATAAGTTCTCGATTGTTTTGAGAAATATTGTCAATATTTTTTATAAAAACAATATCAGATTGCAATTGATTTAAATTTTCAATTAAGGCACCATGTCCACCGGGTCTAAAAAACAATTCGTTTTCAGGAGTTCTAAAAGGCCTGTTGTCAGCAGTAACAGCAATAGTGTCAGACGTTTCATTTTGATAAGAAAATGAAATTTCTACATCATTATATTTATTTGTAATTTTTAAAAAATCGGTTTCAAATTCTTTAGAAATTGTAAAATGTATTTTCGATTTTTCATTTGGTTTTTTATAAAAATCGGTTTCAAAGACGTGTTCATCAATTGGTGTTAAAATTTCATCATTTTCAATATGAAATGGTAAAATACCTTTTGGCTTATTAGCAAAATCCAAACCATTATCAGTTAAAAGCGTTTTCACGATCGCATATACCTTTTGATCGGTATTGTAATTCGGATAATCTGTAAAAATTAATTTTGTTTTTTCTTTTAATTCGTTGTAAAAAGGAAAACTTCTTAAACCTACAATAAATAATGATAAATCTTTATCTTTATTTAGGTTTATATACGAGTTTATGGTGTCTTTTTCAGGATTAAATTTTGTTAAAAATTCATTTAACGATTTAAACATTCTGGTAGCTGCACCACTTGCTGGAACGAATTTTTCAATAGAATACTTGTTTTTATTCATATCAAAATAGGCGCAAAAATCAGAAACTTCTTTTTCAGAAAATTGAAAAATCCCATCGTTTATAGATGCTATTTTTAGTAAATTAATAGTAGGAATGCCATTTTTAAAATAATGCAATTGTTGCATAATTTTTTCTAATGAATTTCCTCTTTTTACAATTTGTTGTAAATCTATTTCGCTAAATATCTTTTCCATTCTATAAACGCTGAGACGGCTAAAATAGTGAAAATTATGTATTGTATGGCAATTATATAAAGTTGTCTATCAAAAAACATATAAACACAAATAGCATCACCGATAATCCATAGGATCCAGTTTTCAATTTTTTTCTGCGCCATATACCACATAGCAGTAAAAAATAAAGACGTTGTAAAAATATCTAAATAATTGTTTAACTGTAATTTATATTCGAAAAACTTGTAAATAAGTGCGCAAATTATCCCAGTCAAAAGAAACAGTAGTATGCCAAGATTTTTTTCTTTTTTTTTGGTTTTAGAGATTGTAAGTGTTTTTCCATTTATTACTTTTTTCCATTGAAACCAGCCGTAAACACTCATAATGGAATAATAAATATTGATACTCATATCGGCATAATATTTGGCATTAAACATAATGTAAACGGATAATATTGTAGCTATTAAACCAGTTGGATACACTAAAATATTTTCTTTTTTAGCAAAATACACACTTAAAATCCCGAATATAAAAACAATAATTTCAATTCCAATTTGCCAATTTGGAATGCTTTTATATTGTTGGATGATGGTTTCAATCATATTTATTTAGTTAAGGTGCAAACAAAGACATAATCTTCTATTATTTCAAAATGAAATTGAAAATCTTCAGTATTGTGATTAAAAATTAATTGAGCGGTTCCTTTTTTGTCTTCTAATTGAAAAGGTGCTTCGAAAATATGGTTTGGAAAACTAATCCCTTTTTCATTTTTCAATTTAAAAACACTTTCTTTGATGCCCCATATTATGGTCGCTTTTGTAATTTTATCTTTTCTTATTAGGTTTTCTATATGAGAAACATCCATAAATTTTGTGGCAATTTTCAATATTTTTTCTTTGCAAATTTCTATATCAATTCCAACAGACTTATTACTTATACAAATACATGAAAATTGATGCGAATGCGATATTGAGATGTGTTTTTTGATGTTAAGGTAAAAATTTTTTCCTTTTTCCTTTTTCCTTTTTTCTTCTAAATGTGGTTTTCCAAAATCATCATAAAACAAATCAAAATCTGATAAATCAATATGTTGAAGTAACATTCTAACAGCCAAAAACCCTTTTTGATGTGCCTCAGACTTCATTGTGGTTAATCTAGATAATGATTTTTCGTTGAGGAGCGTATTTTCGTAAAACCAACTAATATCTTCAGTTATTTTCCAAAAATAAGCAACTGTATGTTGATTAACGATGATTTCTTTAAAAAAAGGCATGCAATAATTTTATTGATTAGTTTTTATTTTGTTGTAATACAGTTAATTAAAGGTTTGAACAAAACTTAAATAATTAAAATTAATTTCTTATTTAAAACTTAAATTGTACCTTTGCACTCTTAAATAAAAAATAAAAATACAAAAATAATGAGTACAACAACAATTCCTTACGTACCATACAAAGTTAAAGATATTTCTTTAGCAGCATGGGGTAGAAAAGAAATTTTATTAGCAGAAGCTGAAATGCCAGGATTAATGGCGCTTAGAGAAGAGTTTGGTGCAAGTCAACCTTTAAAAGGAGCGCGTATTGCTGGATGTTTACACATGACGATTCAAACTGCGGTTTTAATTGAAACATTAGTAGCTTTAGGTGCAGATGTTACTTGGTCTTCTTGTAATATTTTCTCTACTCAAGATCATGCTGCTGCTGCAATTGCTGCCGCTGGAATTCAAGTTTATGCTTGGAAAGGTATGAATGAAGAAGAATTTGATTGGTGTATTGAGCAAACGTTATTCTTTGGTGAAGAACGTGCACCATTAAATATGATTTTAGATGATGGTGGTGATTTAACAAATTTAGTATTTGATAAATACACAGAATTAGTAAAAGGAATTAAAGGTTTGTCTGAAGAAACAACAACAGGCGTTCACCGTTTATACGAAAGAATGAAAGCAGGGACTTTATACATGCCAGCTATCAACGTAAACGATTCAGTTACTAAATCTAAATTTGATAACAAATATGGTTGTAAAGAATCTGCAGTTGATGCCGTTCGTAGAGCAACCGATGTGATGTTAGCAGGTAAAAGAGTAGTGGTTTGTGGATACGGAGATGTAGGTAAAGGAACAGCGGCTTCTTTCCGTGGTGCGGGTTCTATTGTAACAGTTACTGAAATTGATCCAATTTGTGCGTTACAAGCTGCAATGGATGGTTTTGAAGTTAAAAAATTAGATTCTGTCGTTTCTAATGCTGATATTGTGATTACTACAACAGGTAATAAAGATATTGTATTAGGTCGTCATTTTGAAGCTATGAAAGATAAAACTATTGTGTGTAACATTGGACACTTTGATAATGAAATTGATATGGCTTGGTTAAACGGAAATTTTGGCCATACTAAAAACGAAGTGAAACCACAAGTTGATATTTACACTGTAAACGGTAAAGAAGTTATTATTTTAGCAGAAGGACGTTTAGTAAACTTAGGTTGTGCAACAGGTCATCCAAGTTTTGTAATGAGTAATTCATTCACTAATCAAACTTTAGCACAATTAGAGTTATGGGCAAATAGCGCTAACTACAAAAATGAAGTATATATGTTGCCTAAACATTTAGATGAAAAAGTAGCGGCTTTACACCTTTCTAAATTAGGAGTAGAATTAGAAACGTTACGTCAAGATCAGGCAGAATATATTGGTGTTGAGGTTCAAGGACCATTTAAACCAGAATATTACAGATATTAATCAGACTTCTTAGAAAGTTAGTTTTTTAGATAATTAGAAAAACCCTTGCTGAAGAGCGAGGGTTTTTTTATATTTACTTTTACTTTAAAAATCCTAAAAAAATTTGAATTTGCCCCAATTAGTCTCTAACTTTTTGGGACAAGTTCTTCGAAAGATTGGGATTTTTTTGTTTTAAATAATAGATTCTTTGTAAATCTATGTACTATTTTGCGTATTTCAGCTTGGTAAATAAATTATTAATCTAAGAAATTTGTAACAAAAATCATTTTTGGCAACAAATTTGTAATCATCTTTATCACCCGAGACGAAACTGAATTGTTTGGAGCGAAGCGGAGAAAATTAAAATAAGTCATTATGCTAAAATCATTTTTTATTCTTTGTTCAGGAGCGGACAAGGATATTGTCAACACATGCTCTAACGGAGAACAGAATAAGTTTGTCGGAATTGGTGCTACTGTTTTCTTTACAGCAATTATGGCTTTTGTAGCCTCTTCTTATGCTTTGTTTACGGTTTTTGACAATGTATATATGGCGACTTTCTTTGGGTTAATTTGGGGTTTGCTAATTTTTAATTTAGATCGGTTTATTGTGTCAACCATTAAAAAACAGGATAGTTTTTTAGATGAATTTATTCAAGCGTCACCACGAATTGTGTTGGCTATGATTATTGCTATTGTAATTTCAAAACCTTTAGAAATAAAAATCTTCAAAAAAGAAATTGATACTGTTTTATTAAAGGAAAAAAACGAAATGATGCTTGCGAATAAAAAACAAATCGCTACCTTTTTTAAATCAGATTTGGACAAAAATCAAGCAGCAATTGATAGTTTAAAAAGCCAATTAACCGCTAAAGAAAAAGAAGTAGCCACTTTATATCAAGCCTACATTACAGAAGCAGAAGGAACTGCTGGAACTAAGAAAATGGGAAAAGGTCCAATTTATAAAGAAAAGCGAGAAGCTTATGACTTAATTTCTAAACAATTAGATTCTTTAAAAGTGTCAAATGGAAAACTGATTACTGAAAAAGAGACAAAAGGTAAAACATTACAAGGCGATTTGGATAAAAAAGTAACCGATTCGCAACCTATAATTGATAGTTTCGACGGTTTAATGGCACGAATTAATGCATTGAATAAATTACCGTTTTTGCCTTCATTATTTATTATGTTGTTGTTTTTAGCTATAGAAACATCTCCAATTATTGCCAAAATTTTAGTTAGTAAAAGTGAGTACGATTTTAAACTAGAAGATGAAGAGATTAGCTATAAAACATTGATTGAACAAAATAGTTATCAGCGTGATTTGCAAAAGAAAACAGATGCTTCAATTTACGATGAGGTGTATGCTGAAATTAAAACCGACAAAGAGTTGTATAATTTGAAGAAAAAAAACGCAACTGAAATCATGAAAATTCAATCAGAGAACTATTTAGCGAAGTTTAAATCTTAATTTTTTTAAGTTATAAGATTTTTTTAAACACAGATTGGAGAAATTATTTAATTTGAAAATCTGTGTTTTATTTTTTTTTAGTTTAAGAAAGTAGTGAATACAAAAAATCCGTCAAGTTTTAAAACAAGACGGATTTTATATTTGTAATTTTAGGTTTATTATGCTTCGAATGGAAGAATAGAAACCCAAGATTTGTTTTCACCTTTTTTCTGGAATTTTACAATTCCATCTACTTTAGCATGTAAAGTATGGTCTTTTCCCATGTAAACATTTTCACCTGGGTTGTGTTTAGAACCTCTTTGTCTAACAATGATATTTCCTGCAATTGCAGCTTGACCACCATAAATCTTAACGCCTAAACGTTTTGATTCTGATTCTCTACCATTCTTCGAACTACCGACACCTTTTTTATGAGCCATGACGTTATATTTTAAATGTTATTCTTCAGTTTTTGGTTTTTTTGCTCTTGTAGCTTTAGGCTTTACTTCTTCAGTAGCCGTTTCTACTTCAACATCAGCTTTCTTTGTTGCTTTTGGAGCTGCTTCTTTTTTAGGAGCCGCTTCTTTTTTACCAGTTCCAGTTGCTACAATGTTCTCAATGATAATTTGAGTAAATGATTGTCTGTGACCGTTTTTCTTTTTGTAACCTTTTCTTCTTTTCTTTTTGAAGACAATTACTTTATCACCTTTAAGGTGTTTTAATACTTTGGCTTCAACAGAAGCTCCTTCTATAGCTGGGGCGCCTAATGTTAATGCTCCGCCGTTGTCAATTAATAAGACTTTTTCAAAAGAAACTTTTGCGTCTACATCATTTGCTAAACGGTGAACAAATAACCTTTGGTCTTTGCTTACTTTAAATTGTTGCCCTGCTATCTCTACGATTGCGTACATAACAATGTGTTTAAATTATTATTTTTTCAGTTTGCAAATATATAACTATTTATTAAACCTGCAACATTACTTTTTCTTTTTTATTCGAAAAAATAAAATTTGTAATATTTTTTATTTTCTGTGTAACAATTCATATCTTTCGCCTACCAATACTTATCATTTATTATTAAAGATTAATTATGAAAAAAACATTAATGGCTTTAGGAACAATAGCAATGTTAGGAAGCACAGCAAATGCTCAGAAAGTAGCATTTGAAGAATTTGATTTGGATAACGGTTTACACGTGGTTCTTCATCAAGATAATTCGGCGCCAGTTATTATTACATCTGTAATGTATCACGTAGGTGCAAAAGATGAACAACCAAATCGTACGGGTTTTGCTCACTTTTTCGAACATTTGTTGTTTGAAGGTACCAAAAATATCGAAAGAGGGGAATGGTTTAAAATTGTTACTGCTAATGGTGGACAAAACAATGCCAACACTTCAGATGATAGAACGTATTATTATGAAGTATTTCCTTCAAATAATTTGGAATTAGCCATTTGGATGGAATCGGAAAGATTAATGCATCCTGTAATTAATCAAATTGGTGTTGATACCCAAAATGAAG
>JBIPOM010000016.1:0-23377 GCA_044379175.1 Flavobacterium sp.
ATTGGTTATTGGGGTGATCATCAAATTATCTATTTATTAAAGTTTTTAGAGTTTATAGAAAAGTACCAACCAGGAAAACTAAACGCTTATTTTGATAAAGAGTGTTTTGTTTATGCTGCGGTTCCGTATATTATTAAACCGTATCAAGATATTTTAAAAAATCCAAAAGATACAATTGAGTTTGACCATGAATGGGATGCTAAAATTCAAAAACGTAGAATTGAAAATGGTGCAGATGGTGCTTTACTAAGAGATAATACTGATGAAATTTATCATGTAAATCTTATTGAGAAATTATTAGCAACTGTTTTAGCAAAAATGTCCAATTTTATTCCTGAAGGTGGAATTTGGATGAATACTCAACGACCAGAATGGAATGACGCTAATAATGCTTTGGTAGGTAATGGTGTTTCAATGGTTACCCTTTATTATTTGAGAAGATTTTTGAAGTTTTTCCAACAATTATTGGATAATTCTAATCAGGAAACCATCAAAATATCTAATGAAATGGTAGAATTTTATCATGCCATAAGACAAATTTTATTAGATAATCAACATTTGTTATCAGGTTCAATCTCTAATGAAGAAAGACAAAAGATACTTAATGCTTTAGGTCAAGTCGCTTCCGAATATCGTTTTCAAGTTTATAACAGCGGTTTTTGGGGTAAAAAGAGAACGCATTCTATGCAAGGTTTGAAGAATTTTATTAAAATTAGTATTGATTTCATTGAACATTCCATCAAAGCCAATCAAAGAGAAGATAAGTTATATCATGCATATAATTTAATGTCGGTTGAAAATAATGGCGTTTCTATTTCTTATTTATCAGAAATGCTAGAGGGTCAAGTTGCCATTCTAAGTTCAGGATTTCTTTCAGGTGAACAATCTTTAGAAGTTTTAGATGCTTTAAGAAAAAGTGCCTTGTACAGAAAAGATCAAAACAGTTATATTTTATATCCAAATAAAGAACTTCCTAAGTTTTTAGAAAAAAATACAATTCATATTGATAAAGTAGAGAATTCAGTTTTATTAAAACAACTCTTAAAAGACAATAATTTTCAACTAATCAATAAAGATATTAAAGGAAACTATCATTTCAATGGTAATTTCCATAATGCCAATGATTTAAAAAATGCTTTAGATCAACTGGCTTCCAATAATGATTACAAAGAATTAGTTTCAAAAGATTCAGATGCTGTACTTCAAATCTTTGAAGACGTATTCAATCACAAAGCATTTACAGGTCGTTCAGGAACTTTTTATGGCTATGAAGGATTGGGTTCCATTTATTGGCACATGGTTTCCAAATTGCATTTAGCCGTATTAGAAGTTATCAATAAAGCTATTGAAAATAAGGACGATGAAGCCGTAATTGATGCTTTAGTAAATCATTTTGATGAAATTGGAGCCGGAATTGGTGTTCATAAATCACCAGATGTTTACGGAGCATTTCCAACTGATCCTTATTCGCATACACCTTTTGGAAAAGGGGCGCAACAACCCGGAATGACAGGTCAAGTTAAAGAAGATATTTTAACACGAGTTGGCGAATTAGGGGTAAAAATGAAAGACGGAAAATTACAATTCCAACCAAGTTTCCTCAAAAAAGAAGAGTTTTTATCTAAAGAAACCGAAGTAACTTTTGTGATGGTTGACGGTTCGAAAAAAGTAATGAATCTTGAAAAAGACTCTTTAGCATTTACAACCTGTCAAGTGCCAGTTATTTATAAAATTAATACAACAAGTAAAATTGTTCTACACTATAAAAATGAGTCAACTAAAACTCTTGAAACATTAGAATTAAACGAAGAAGAAAGCAAGAAAATATTTAATAGAACCAATGAAATCTCTTGGGTTGAAGTGTATTTAAATGCCTCTATTTTAAGATTATGAAAAATCTGATTTGCATCATATTACTATTGTTTATATCATGTAAACCAACTATTACAAGAAATTTAGTTTCAAAAGAAATGACGGCAGAAAAATTATTAGGAAATACAAATTATCAAGCTATTTGTTATGGTGGATATAGAGCAAATTCTAGAGAAATTCAACCAACAATAACAGAAATTAAAGAAGATTTGAAACTTCTTTCTGCTATGAATATAAAAGTTTTACGAACTTATAATGTGCATTATGAAGAAGTATCCAATTTATTAAAAGCCATTACTGAATTAAAAAAAGCGGATGAAAATTTTGAAATGTATGTAATGCTCGGCGCTTGGATTGATTGTAAAAACGCTTGGACCAATTTGCAACCAATCCATAATGAAGAAAGTGAAAGAAATGCAATTGAAATAGAAGAAGCGGTACGATTAACAAACAAATATCCAGAAATAATTAAAATTATTGCTGTTGGAAATGAAGCGATGGTGAAATGGGCAACTAGTTATTATGTTACGCCAAATATCATTTTGAAATGGGTAAATCATTTGCAAGATTTAAAGAAAGAAAATAAATTACCTAAACAAGTTTGGATAACAAGTTCAGATAATTTTGCTTCTTGGGGCGGACATACTGCCGATTATCATGTGGAAGATTTGAATCAATTAATAAAAGCGGTAGATTATATTTCGATGCATACTTATCCAATGCACGACACGCATTATCACCCAGTTTTTTGGGGAATAAAAGAGAATGAATTGCAGTTATCTGAAAAAGAAAAAGTTGATGCAGCAATGAAAAGAGCCAGAAATTATGCTATCAATCAATACGATAGTGTTGTAAGTTATATGAAATCAATTGGTGTAAATAAACCAGTTCACATTGGCGAAACAGGTTGGGCAACAAAGTCAAATGAGCATTATGGAAACGAAGGCTCTAAAGCAACAGATGAATACAAATCAGCTTTGTATTATGATTTAATGAGAGAATGGAGCAACAAAAATAATATTTCGTGTTTCTATTTTGAAGCTTTTGATGAAAATTGGAAAGATGCAGCCAATCCGTTAGGTTCAGAAAATCATTTTGGATTAATTAATTTGCAATCACAAGCTAAATATGTGCTTTGGAAAAATGTTGATAATAGAACTTTTAAAGGTTTAACCAGAGATGGAAAACCAATTACCAAATCGTATGATGGCGATGAAAAATCCTTATGGTTGGATGTTAAAACACCTAATTCTGTTTTAAAGAATTAAAAGAAATGGTAAATAACAAGGGTAAAATAGTTGGTAGTAAATTTTTGATAATAGCTTGTATTATGGCATTTTCATTGCATAGTTGTAAAGTTGCGGATAAATTAAATGTTCAAGTATATGAAACTTCTGAACGTGGTAATTCATTGACAAAAATCACCCAATTTTCAAACGAAGGAACTCCAGTTGTTGTTACCATTAACCCAGATGAAAAATTTCAAACTATTACTGGTTTTGGTGGTTCTTTTACAGAATCTTCGGCTTATTTGTTGAATAAATTAGGAAAAGAAAACAGAAAAAAAATTCTTGATGCTTATTTCAGTGAATCAGGTGCCAATTATTCTCTAACAAGAACCCATATTGCATCATGCGATTTTTCGTTAAGCAATTATACCTATGCCAAAGTCGAAAATGATATGACTTTGGAACACTTTAACATAGAAGACGATAAATCCGATTTAATTCCGATGATTTTAGAAGCAAAAGCGATTTCTAAAGAAGGTTTTAAAATCATTGCTTCACCTTGGTCATGTCCGCCTTGGATGAAAGACAATAAAAAATACGTTGGTGGAAAGTTATTGCCAGAATTCAATGATGCTTTCGCTTTATATTTTTCAAAATATCTCAATGCTTACAAAAAAGAAGGTATTGATATTTGGGGTTTAACAGTGATTAATGAACCACACGGAAACGGAAATAATTGGGAAAGTACACTTTTTTCTCCAAAAGAAATGACCGATTTTGTAATGAATCATATGGGTCCAAAATTAGAACAAGACGGATGGGGAAATGTCAAGATTCTTGGATATGACCAAAACCGTGCAGGTATCAAAGAATGGGCAAACGAAATGTATAAAGATGAGAACACCTCTAAATATTTTGACGGAATGGCCATTCATTGGTATGAAAGTACCTATGAAGTTTTTCCCGAGGATTTGCAATATGCACACCAAAAATCACCAAATAAGTATTTAATAGAAACCGAAGGTTGTGTAGATTCTGAAATTCCACATTGGCAAGATGATGCATGGTATTGGAAAAAAGAAGCTACCGATTGGGGTTGGGATTGGGCAAGCGAAAAAGAAAAATATTTGCATCCAAAATATGCTCCAGTAAACCGTTATGCAAATGATATAATTGGATGTTTGAACAATAGAGTCGATGGTTGGATTGATTGGAACATGGTTTTAGACCGCCAAGGTGGACCAAATTGGTTCAAAAATTGGTGTGTGGCTCCAGTAATTGTTGATGACAAAAATGATGAAGTATATTTTACACCATTATATTATGTGATGGCTCATTTCAGTAAGTTTATGCGTCCAGGAGCTATCAAAATTGGATGCTCAATAAATAATAAGGATTTAGTAGCAACTGCAGTTAAAAACCCAGATGGATCTATTGCTTTAGCTATTTTTAATCCAACGGAAAACATGCAATCAATTGATATTAAAATGAATAATAAAAATGCTGTTATTTCTATTGATTCAAAAGCATTGCAAACAATCATCATCAAAAAAAACTAACTTTATAATAAAAAAAATACTCACCTATGTCAAACATTAGTTCATCTTCATCAGGAAAAGTTCCAATGAGTCAAAAAATCGCCTTTGGATTAGGTATGCTAGCTAATCAGATGTTTCCAGCTGCTTTAGGAATTTTCATGGTTGTTTTAGTTGAAAATTTAGGTATGCCTTCATGGATGTGGGGTATCTTGTTTTTTGTACCTAGAATTGTAGATGCTTTTTTTGATCCTATCATGGGTTTCATTTCAGATAATACAAAATCAGATTGGGGTCGAAGAAGACAATATGTTTTTGTGGGTTCAATAATAATGGGGATTTCTTTTATAATTATGTGGCAATTGTATAGAGAAAATAGTATTACTTATAATTTTATCTTTTTCCTTATTTGGTCGCTAATTTTTCACATTGGTCTCTCGATTTTCAGTGTACCTTATGTTGCTATGGGTTATGAAATGAGTGACGATTTTCATGAACGTACTAGTATAATGGCTATTTCTCAATGGATAGGTCAGTGGGCTTGGGTTATTGCGCCTTGGTTTTGGGTAATCATGTACGATCCAGCTTGGTTTCCAAATGCAGATACTGCTACTAGAACATTAGCCATTTGGGTGGGATTATTATTTATGCTTTTAGCGATGGTGCCTGCCATTTTCATTAAAAGTAAATCAACCAAATTTGATGATAAACTAAAACCACTAACAGTTAAAACTATCGGGGGTAGTTTAAAAGAAATTTTAAGCAGTTTTAAAGAAGCGTTTTCTAATAAACCATTCAGAAAGTTGTGTATTGCTACATTTTTTATTTTTAATGCTTTTAATACGGTTGCAGGTTTTACTTTTTTTATTGTGGTTTATTATCTTTTTAATGGCGATACTGCTGCTGCAGGAATTTGGCCGACACTTTTTGGATGTATGGGCGCATTAGCTACAACTTTTATAGTTATTCCAATTGTGGCATGGATGTCTAAAAAAATGGAGAAAAAAACAGCGTTCTTAATTTCTCAAGGTATTTCCGTATTTGGGTATATATTATTATGGTTTTTATTTATTCCAGGTAAGCCATACATGTTTTTATTTGCATTGCCATTTTTTGCTTTTGGAATTGGAAGTTTGTTTACATTAATGATGTCGATGACTGCTGATGTTTGTGATATGGATGAATTAGAGTCAGGAAAAAGAAGAGAAGGTATTTTTGGTGCAATTTATTGGTGGATGGTAAAATTTGGTTTCGCAATAGCTGGATTGTTAACCGGTGTAATCATGTCCGCTGTTTCTTTTAAAGCCGGAGCTTTAACACAACCAGACGGAGCTATTACGGGGTTAAGATTGTTTTTTTCAGGAGTACCTATATTTGGTACTTTAGTAGCAATGTGGGTTATGTGGGATTACAATCTAACAGAGAAAAAAGCAAAAGAAATAAAAAAAGAACTTGAAATCAGAAAACTAAATAAATAATAATTCGTTATGTCATTTAGAGAAGGACGTTTTTTTTCAATAGAAAAAAACTTTATTAGTGGTAATAGTACTACTAACAAAAGCGATTATCAAAGTTTTGATTTTTCCGAAATTCCTGAGAAAAAATTAGCAGAAATTTGGAGAGAAACGTTAGAAAATGGCATGCACGGAATTTGCTTCAGCTTATACGAAGACGGACAAAAACCCGGTGATATCATTACAGCTGAGCAAGTTAATCGTCGTATTCAAATATTAAAGCCACATACTAAATGGGTTCGTTCTTTTTCATGTATCGAAGGCAACGAACATATACCAAGAATTGCCAAAGAAAACGGAATGCAAACTTTAGTTGGAGCGTGGCTTGGAGATGATTTAGAATTAAATGAAAAAGAAATCGAGAGTTTAATTGCTTTAGCAAATGAAGGATGTGTAGACATTGCTGCAGTTGGAAACGAAGTTATGTATCGTGGTGATTTAAAAGAAGATCAATTATTAGATTACATTAATCGTGTAAAACAAGCTATACCAAATATTCCAGTAGGATACGTTGATGCTTATTATGAGTTTTCTCATCGTCCAAGAATTACTGAGGTATGTGATGTGATTTTAACAAATTGTTACCCCTATTGGGAAGGTTGTCCAATAGAATATTCTTTATCTCATATGCAAAGTATGTTTAATTCTGCTAAAGATGCAGGTAAAGGAAAACGGGTAATTATAACAGAAACTGGTTGGCCAAGTGAAGGCGGTTCATTAAAAGGAGCAGTTGCTTGTAACGAAAATGCCATGAAGTATTTTATTGAAACACAAAATTGGTCTAAATCTAACGATGTAGAAATCTTTTACTTTTCTTCTTTTGACGAATCTTGGAAAGTAGGACCAGAAGGCGCTGTTGGAGCTTATTGGGGCTTGTGGGATAAAAACGAAAAACTTAAGTTTAATAATAAGATTTAATTATTGCAAACAAGATTAAAAACCAACTAAATAAAAAATAATAATGAAAAAACACGCACATTTTATAATGCTACTATCCCTTTTTTTTGCAATACAATTTAGTTTTGCTCAAGTTGACGTGGTTTATAGTAATTTAGTTTGGTCGGATGAATTTGACGGTAATGGCGCTATAAATTCTACCAAATGGCACCATCAAATTCAAATTCCTGCAGGTGGAAGTTGGTATAACGGTGAAGTACAACATTATACAAATCAACTTACAAATTCATCAGTTGCTAGTGGTTTTTTAAATATTGTAGCCAAAAAAGAACCCTACACAAGTCAGGGTATTACTAAACAATACACTTCAGCACGATTGAATTCAAAGTTTGCCTTTCTTTATGGACGAGTAGATATTCGTGCAAAAATACCAACTAACCAAGGGACATGGCCAGCTTTATGGTTGTTAGGAAAAAATATTAATGAAGACGGTGGTTTTTTTGATTCTCAATTTGGATCTGTAAACTGGCCAACTTGTGGCGAAATTGATATTATGGAACATGGCATTACACCTTCTCAACCAGCAGGTTTTGTTCAAAGTGCCATTCATACGCCTTCCTCTTTTGGAAATACAGTAAATCATGGAGGTACAATTGCTTCAAATTTAGGTACTGATTATCACGTATATTCCATGAATTGGTCTCCTTTTCAAATTACTTTTTTGTTAGATGGAGTTGCTTATTATACCTATAATCCTGCAGTTAAAACTCCCAGTAATTGGCCGTTTAATGCAGAGCAATACTTATTATTAAACATAGCGATGGGTGGAGTAGCAGGTGCTATTCCTTCCAACTTTACACAAGCCTCTATGGCTATTGACTATGTTAGAGTATACCAAAATACAACTGTTGATTCTCAACCTCCAACAAATTTTACAGCTACAATTGGTACTGTTACTAGCTCAACAATTGAATTGTTATTAAATGGAAATGATAACTCGGGAAATGTCTCGTACAATATCAATTATAGTGGTGGTACAATTAATACCGCTAGCCCTTCTGGAACTCAAAAATCAGTTGTAGTATCTAATTTGAATCCGAATACAAATTATACTTTTTCAGTATCTGCTAGTGATTTAGCAGGAAATAATTTCGTATCAAACCCAATTGTATTAAATGCTACTACAACAAGTGTAATAGGTTGTTTTGGGACTAGTTCTGCCGCTCAAATTGGATCTTTCTCTACAGGATACAGTTATGCATTCGAAACCTTAGGTAATAATGTTAAAATAACCTACGGATTGTTAGATACTGATAAAGTTGGTGTTGTTGCGTATCTTTGGCGACAAAGTCCATTTACAGAAACGCAAATGACAAATGTTTCGGGAAATATATTTACTCATACATTAACCGGGCAAACAATAGGTAATACTATTAGTTATGGTGTGAAGTTTGCATTTGCAGGAGGTATGTCAGTTACAAATTATTACTCTTATGTGGTGGGTAGTAATTGTGCTCTAGATGTGACTACGATACAAGATCCTGTAGAATTTTCATTTTTAAATCCTGTTGAAGATTATATAGATATAACATCTGAAACAGAAATTGATAAAGTTGAAGTATATAATATGACGGGAGTTTTAGTTTTAGAATCTAAAATTGATACTCATAAAATTGATATTAAACATCTTCCACAAGGAATTTATTTATTAACAGTTTACTCTGGAGACAAAAGAAGCGTTAAAAAAATGATTGTGAAATAATTACGATTTTTACTTTATCTACAAATAAATTCAATACCTCATAAAATTATTTTTTATGAGGTATTTCACTTTTTTAAAAACCTTTTTGTATATATGAGGTTATTTTTTTTAAATTATATTTGTTTTTTTGAAATATTTAACATTATATTTGCGTATACATAAACACAAAACCATTTTGCCTATTCAATAAAAATACTTTTTTAAAAATTTAGTTCCAAATCTAAAAAGTATATTTATGGCAAATAAGGTACAAACTCCGGACGCGATTTTATTGCAAAACTACATTAGCGGAGAAGAAGCAGCTTTACAAGTTTTAATTGAAAGACATCAGTCTAAAATCTTTGGATTTATTTATTCTAAAATTCCAGATCGTTCAGTATGTGATGATATTTTTCAAGATACGTTTATTAAAGTAATTAAAACATTACGAACTAAAGGATATAATGAAGAAGGTAAGTTTTTACCATGGGTAATGCGAATTGCTTCTAATTTAGTAATAGATTATTTTCGACATAATAAAAAAATGCCTTTTCAGCGAGAAACTGAGGAATATAGTATTTTTAATTTTATGACAGATTCTAGTTTGACTATAGAAAATGAACTTATTGAAAAACAAGTAGAGCTAGATATTAGAAAAATCTTAAATCAATTACCTGAAGACCAAAAAGAAGTTATTAAAATGCGCTTTTATGAAGACTTAAGTTTTAAAGAAATTTCTGAAATTACGGGTGTAAGCATCAATACTGCTTTAGGAAGAATGCGTTATGCAGTTATTAATTTGAGAAAAATTGTGGAAAAGAATAATATTATTCTAACAAATTAATACAATCACACAATAATAGATTTACCATTTACGTTATTTATGTATATTCATAATTTAATCCGTATATGGGAAAACTTTACGCAAAAAAAAGACAATCAATTAAAGAAATGAAACCCAGTAAATGTGTAGTTAGTTTGATATTGAGTTATTCGCAGGCTATGAAAATGATAAAAGTAGGCACACATACTTTTGAAAACATTGCAAATTGATTAAAAATGCTTCGAATACTATTTCGAAGCATTTTTTTTATGATAGTCATTTAAAACCGTTTTTCGTCCAATTGTTTTAGTAATAATATCTTTTTCTAAATCCCAACCTCTTGCAGGTGAAAATTCTCGACCGTACCATATAATTTGTAAATGCAATTCGTTCCAAGTTTCTATCGGAAAAATGGCTTTGGCATCTTTTTCAGTTTGCACTACATTTTTTCCAGAAGTTAAATTCCAACGGTAAAGTAAACGATGAATGTGTGTATCTACAGGAAATGCTGGCACTCCAAATGCTTGACTCATCACTACACTAGCCGTTTTGTGTCCCACTGCAGGTAACGCTTCTAACGCTTCAAAACTTTGAGGCACTTCACCATTATACTTTTCTAATAATATATGTGATAAACCATGAATTCCTTTCGATTTCATCGGCGATAAGCCACAAGGGCGAATGATTTCCTTAATTTCTTCCACACTCATTTTTATCATATCGTACGGATTATCAGCTTTGGCAAATAACAAAGGTGTAATCTGATTGACACGAATATCTGTACATTGCGCCGATAGTAATACAGCAATCAGTAAGGTGTACGGATCTTTATGGTCTAAAGGAATCGGAATTTCAGGATACAAATCGTTTAACGTATTTATAACAAATGTTGCACGTTCTTTTTTAGTCATTTTCGTATATTTGATGTGGTAAAGTTAATCAATACCAAGAACAATATCAAAAATCAATTACAATAGCAATAACAAATTCCAAAACCCAAATAACAAATTTTATAAACAATAAACCACAAACCCTAAACCCTAAACCTTTAACCTTTAACCCAACACCTAACACCCAAAATTATGACACATTTAAAAGTAGGCGATAAAGCACCAAGTTTTTCAGGAACCGACCAAAACGGAATACAACATACTTTAGCCGATTATAAAGGAAAAAAACTAGTAGTATTCTTTTATCCGAAAGCCAATACGCCGGGTTGCACCACAGAAGCTTGTGATTTAAGAGACAATTACGAACGCTTTCAAGCTAATAATTATGAATTGTTAGGCGTGAGTGCCGATAGTGCTAAAGCACAAAAGAAATTTGAAGAAAAATATAGTTTTCCGTTTGCATTATTGGCCGATGAAGACAAATCTGTAATTGAAGCCTTTGGCGTTTGGGGACCAAAAAAATTCATGGGAAAAGAATATGACGGTATTCATAGAACTACCTTTGTAATTGATGAGCAGGGTATTATTTCTGATATTATTACAGATGTAAAAACCAAAGTACACGCCAGTCAGATTTTAGGATAAAGAAAAAGAGGCGTGTTCTAAAAGCGCTAACATTGTCAATCTGAACTTATCTTTTTATTGTCATGTTGAACTTGATTCAGCAACTCTATAGAGCTTGAAACAAGTTCAGATTGATAACTTGTACGCTAGCAAACATTGTGTTTTAACAACGATTATTTTTATCAAACCTACGTTTAATACGTTTAAAAACTACTTTATTTTCTTTTGCAATATAGTCGCTTGATAGAATCAAATACGGATGATTGTGAGAAAATCCTGCGTTGCGACTTCTTACAATTATTTTGTCGTTTACTTTTAGGCTTTTTAGTGACTCAAATTCTTTTGGAATAAATTGCATCATGTAAGTTTCGCCCTCAATTTTTACAATAAGCCATTTTGGACTAGCTGATTGTACATTTTCACGCTGAAAAGTAATAGAAGTAACCACAGCTTCCATATCGCTAAAATCTTTAAAGTGCTTTTTTATTTTTTCGTAACTGGCGTCTACTTTTTTACCTTCTGGAGAATTTTCCCATTTTTTGTATTCAATACCATCTGGACTAGCTTCCCATTTCTTTCGTGCCGCTTTCATTTCTTCTGCATTGAGAGGCTTTTGCATTGCTTTTTTAAAAGGCTCTTTTTTGCCATTTCTGTTGGCAACTGCTACGCTACTTACCACAACCGCTACTAAAAGCATGGTAAATAAGATTTTATACATATCTTTCATCTTATAAATTTTAGTTTTATACTGATTTTTTGAAAATAATTAGCTATCGATTTAATCTTCTAGTAACTCACATAAACAAATAAACTGAAATTTGTGGAGTATCCAAAATATATAATTATAAAAAAAGCTTAAAATTTAGCAAGAATGCTACAATTGGTTTTACATAAATGTACAAAGCTAATCTTGAATGAAAAACTTGTTTTACATTTTATGCATTTTTACATTTTACATTTTTTTTTACAATTAGTATCTTTTTATATATTAATTCAGGAGTATTAACCAATTACTTTATTGTTTTTCAAGTTAGAGTTAGAAAAAAACAAGTTCTCTATGAAAAACTTGTTTGATATGCTTTTCTTCTTTCAATTATTTTATGGAGCCATCATATATGGAATAATAGAATATAAAAAATTATTTCCATTTGAATGTACTAGCCCAAACCAACCTCTGTCGTCCCATACTGTTGGCGCCATTTTTTTACTTAGGCATGTCAACCGCATTGTTCTGTAGTATTCTCTTACGATGTCGGTGTTTCGTTCTGAGGCATTTGCATCGCGTCCAACGCCAAATTCACCATAGTTTACAGGTACATTTAAAGATTCTGCAAAATTTGAAACACTTATTACCGAATTAGCAATAGAAGTGCTACCTGGCCAAGATGAATTACTTCCATTTTGTCCGCAAAAGGCCCAAGGATCGTAGGTATGTAGATGAAATGACAAATATTTGTCTGAACCACCACCTGGTAGGCTTGCGATTGTTGGATAAACATCATCTAATTGGCTATGATTTCCCATACCATTTGTAGAAACCATCACAACTCGATTTAAATTTAGACCTCCTATTGCTCTAATTGCATCATAACCCACCTTATTTATTTGTCTTGTTAAAGTCAATGCAGTTGTGCTTGATGGATTGGATCCGCCACTCCAATCACCAAAAACACCATGAGGTTCATTTAAAACTTCAAAAATAAGCAAATGAGAATAGTCTTTAAAATAGGTTGCTATACCCGTCCAAAGATTCGAAAAAGAGGTATTATAAACAACGGAACCGTTGTAGTTGTTATTTAACCAATGTTCATGATGTGTGTTTAAAACTACAAACATTTTTTTGTTAATTGCATAATCAATAACAGCTTTTAATTGAATAAATCGGGCATGTGAAAAGTTGATGTTGCCATTAGAATCTGCAAGGGTGTTCCCACCAAATCCGTCCATCCATGTTACAGGAATTCTAATGTGTTTCATGCCAGCATTGGCATACAAATCAATAATTGGGAATATGGACGTGGGATTGGTGCTTTGTAATTCATAATCAAAAGTATTACCCAAGTTGAAACCGGTTCCCATGGCGTCGATAACCTCAAAAGCCGATACAAAAGTTGTAGTTTTAACAGGATTTGGATTAGAATCTTTTGAACATGATAAAAGAAATATAAATAATAAAATTATCTGTTGAATGGGCCATAATTTTTTTATAGCGATTTTGTGATTAATAGTCATTTTATTGTTTTTTAAATTACCAATCAAAACTTGAATAGGTACTTGTTTATAGTTTTTTAAAATAATCTCACACGTGCTTGAAATTTCTTTATATTAATTGCTTTTAGCTCAGTCATTAAAGTGTTCGAATTAAAAACCAATCACTTATATTAATTTTACATTAACTATTCCGCACCAGGGTTATAATCGACCTGTTGCCATTTGCCATCAATTAATTTGTACCTAATCGTTATTGTTCTTTCACAATTGGTACAAGCTTGAATTTGCTCTACAGTTTCTGTTTTTACGAATCTATTATCAATCCATTCGTATTTATGTGAAATTGTGTGCCAAACATCTTTATTTGTATCATTTCTTTCTTTAACATAGCCTGTCGCAGTTTTATTGGAGAAGTTAAAAGTAAAAGTGCCTGAACTTAAGAATTCATCTTTTATAGCTTCGCCTTTTTCTGTATTATAAATGTAGTAGTCAAATTTTTCACAATAATAGCTAGTATTATGAAAAACGACATTGCTATCATTTGCTATTCTAGTATCTATGTTTCCATCAAAGTTATAATCGGCTTTTTGAATATACTGCTTTGTTCTGATATCGAAAGTACATAAGGTATCATTCAAACGTCTGCGTCTTATTTCATTTATACTATTTTGAGGATTATTAGGTGTATGGTTATCGTGTATTTCCCATTCTATCAATACCCAATCATTATTCCATCGTTTATAAGTTTGTATTTTATTCGTTTTAGACGGCTGTGGTATTTCATAATCTGCCGTTATTAATTTATATTCTTTTAAATTGAGATATACATAAGGCGCTTTACTCATCAATGTGTCTAAAACATATTCCCGCAAAACATTATCAAAGATATAAAAGTCTATATGTGGTTTAGGCTTACGATTGACAATGCAATAATCCATATCCATATCTCTGTCTAAATCGAATTCTAATTTTTGAGAATCAATATTATTATAATTAACAAGATATTCATACAAATAGGTGCTATTAAATTGTTCTATGTTTTGTTTAAGATAATACTTTTCCATACTCTCATTGCCATTTGCCAGTTTGTGGGCTATAAATGCTTTGAGGCTTGGTATTTCGTCATACATTTCTGCTACTTTTTTGGGGAGTATTTGTTGAGGTGGATTATCATTATTTTTGATTTTATTATTGTTTGAATCACTTGAATTGGTAGGTTTGCTTTGTGATATATGTTCCAACACCCAACCTTGTTCATTTATGTAAATATTTTTCAAAGAATCAAAATGTTGTATGGCAAATTGATACGGGTGTATTTTGAAAAATTCGTGTTTAATGGTTTGTGTTGTTTCTCTGGTAATGATACCCGTTTGTATCATTTGAAATACTACGGAATCATTTTTATATACAACTGGTGGCGTGTAAAACGTTTGAGATAGCATTGTTTTAGTGGGTAAATCATAACGATATTGGTTCATAATCTTATCCAAACTTAGAATGATAACAATAGGTTTGTATAAAGAATCGAAACTCCTTAAACTATTTCTTATGCCACATAGACCCAATAAATGCTCCTTAGAAACAGGTATAATTTGGGTTGCAAATTTTTGCCTTTTCTGATTGCTGCTTACATCCGTTATTTTTATAAAGAGACTTTCCTTAAAATGATTACTGCTTAAAACAACGTAATCGTTTTGGATAAAATCAAAATTGGGCTCATTTTCTATTCTTTTTATATCTTTTCGTTTAGCAAATGATTTAGTGTTGTCTTTGTAAACAGTATAAATGCCGTTTCGGTGAGTTTCAATTTTTGTACTATAAGGATTGTCTGTACTTATCAATTCTATTTGTAAATCTTCAACAAATTTCCCTTCATATAGCGGTCGCACTGCTATCAATGCACTATTGTCCCACTCGCAATGTTGTGCATTCGATGGCAACACGAAAGACATAAGCGTGATGATAGTGACCCAATCCCTGATAGTTATGTTTTTCGATAAGATGGCTAACATTTTTTGCACTTTGAATATTTGAGAATGACTTGGATTTATATGTTTTTTAAGCTAACACATAACGTTAAAAAGTAAAAAAAACCTCACAATCCCACAAACAAATATAGTAAATAGTGGTAAGAAAAATTGAAATTTTTTATTTGGACTGTAACTAAACAAAAAAACCTCGTTTAAAAGTGCTTAAACGAGGTTGAAATGTTATGTTTTTAAAAATGTTAAAAAAAATGTTTGTGCAATAGTTACGGCTATTAGTCGTTCGGCTTTATTTTAATTAAAAAAGTCTAACTTTAAACTTTTAAGTTGTATTAATAGTTTATTTTATTAATAATGTTTTAGTTGCTTTTCCTTTATTTGTGACCACTTCTACTAAATAAGTTCCGCTTGCTAATTCTGATACAGGAATTATATTGTTTGATGAAGTTTTAAGCACTTTGCCTAATTGGTTATAAATAGTTACTTTTTCTAATTCTGAATTGTTTTCTAATGTAATGTTTACAATATCATTTGTAGGATTTGGGTAAATATAAAAACTATTTTTCACAAAACTATTATTAATTAAAACTCCATTTATTGGATTAAAATTTTGCCAAACAGGCGCTGTTTGGTATGCTGTTGCTGATGCAGGATTTACATTTAATGCACAAGTGTTTTGATTAACATTTCCAAAAACGTTGGCGTTAATTGTTAATGGATTAATGATGTCACAATTAACAGTTGTTAGACTTGAACAATCATAGAAAGCATAACTTTCAATACTAATAATGGAATTAGGAATAGTAATCGAAGTTAAACTAGAACAATTAACAAAAGCTGAACTTCTAATTGTAGTAACGGAATTTGGTATAATAACCGAATTTAGAGCAGAACAATTAGAGAAAGCCGAATTTTGAATATAAATAACGGAATTAGGAATAGTAACCGTAGTTAAACTAGAACAATTCCTAAAAATAAAATCCTCAATTGATGTAATATAATTAGGTAGAGTAACCGAAGTTAAACTTGAACAATAAGAAAAAGCTGCATATCCTATAGTGGTAACTGAATCAGGAATAGTAACCGATGTTAAACTAGAACAATATTGAAAAGCATAACCCCAAATAGTAGTAATTGAATTAGGAATAGTAACCGAAGTTAAGCCAGAACAATATTGAAAAGCACTACTTCCTATTTGTGTTACTTGGTAAGCTTGATTATTAAATGATACAGTAGCAGGAATATTCGCAACCCCGACATAACCTTGATTACTTCCAATTTCTACTTTAAAATTTAGTAAATCTATTATATTGTAATTTATACTGTTGAAATTAAATGTTTGTGCTTCAGCACTCATGTTTAAAAATATACAGACAAAAAAAAGTATTTTATTTCTCATGATTATTATAATTTTTATAGATAAAAAAATGTGAGTTTCATTAATAGTCTTTTTTTAATTTGGCTAAATACTACTAATATATTTTTTCCTTTTTGACAAACTGACTCATAACGTCAGGCTATGTGAAGCACTAACAATCCCATAAACAAATATAGTAAATAGTGGTAAGAAAAATAGAAATTGTATAATTGGACTGTAACTAAAAAATAATCCTAGCTTAAAAGTGCTTAAACTAGGTTATTTTTTTTTTGAAGTATATTAAAAAAAACATATTTAATAGCTAGGGCTTTTAGCCGTTCTTTGTACTTCCACCGTTATTGTGAGTTCAGTTTTAGTTGTTCTTCAATCAAATGAATTATTTCAGTTTTTGGCACCTCCTGGTTAAATTTTATCTGAATTGTATTTTTCCCTGTTTTATAACCTTTGGTTTCAAGTATTTTTCTAGTGGCTTCGTTTAAACTATCAATACCAAAACTTACATGACTTTTTGCTACATCAAATCCTGCAAGAATTCCATTAAGTTTATAAATTGGTACATTCCAACTTAAACAACCTTCAGCATTTGGTGCAGTAGCTTCAATTAACCCTTTTATTTGTTCCATAATTTCTTGAGATTGCGAAACAGAAGATTGAATATACTCTTCAATTGTTTTGTATTGCATTTTTCCCATTATTATTTTTAAATTTAGTCAAATAAGGTTATCCTGCCAACATTTTTTATAATTTTTTACTTACCGTTTTTTATAATCCTTTTTATTATTATTTGTCCTTTTTGTTTTAGTTTAATGAACATTAGACCATCGGCAGCAAACGATAAATCAATTTTTTTGTTTAAGACAGAAGACTCTTTTAGCAATCGCCCATCTACTGAATAAATGCTATAATCAATCACATCATTTGAGTTGCTTTCAATCAAAATTTCATTAACTGCAGGGTTTGGATAAATGTTAATATTGAAATTATTTGTTTCGGTATTTGTGCTAAATTGTTGGAGGTAATTTTCGATAATATCAAAAACATAATTGCTATTTTCATCTTGCATCATAAGATGGCTATTTCCATTAACCAAGTAATCTTCAGGTAGTGAAATAACACTTGCTATTCCACCAGCATTTTGAAAAAGAACTGCCGCGGCCTCGGTAGCTAACTTTCTGTTTGTTTGATTTCGGGAAGCTATATAATCGCCATAGACACCAAACATGTGTAATCCATTAAAATCAGGAAAATCAGAGCTATTTGGAGGGCCAGCAGGCTCTATTAGAATTAAACCATTGACATTTGCTCTCTTTTGATGAGCTGCTAAAACAGCAGGCTGTGTTCCGGCGCTGTGCGATAATAACCAAACTTTGCCTTGTATTGAATTAATTACACTACTAATTGCATCTTCATAATCAAAAAGCGATGTGCCTAAATAAGGATAATTTAATGCAAAATCAGAAAAAGAATCAGTTGGAAATTGTGCATTTGGGTAGGGATTGCCCTGCGAAGTACCAAATCCCCATCGTAACCAAATATCATTTTGCCAAGCTTGTACGGAACCAGGTGTAGCTGGTTTTCCGTTAATCGGCACCGTAAAAGGTGCAGTAATCCCACCTGTTGCAAAATCAAATTTTGGATCATTTACCATGTATACATCATATCCTTTATCTGCAAATAATTCAGCCCATCCTTTTCTGTCGTCTGGAGTTGTAATAAAAATATACGAGGATAAGTTTAGTCCAGGTATCATTATTATTGATGCACTTTCCGTTTTGTTTTCAGAGAGTACAAAATTTACTAAGGCATCATTAGTATAATAACTTCCATATGTATGTTGAGCAATACCTTTACATGCAAAAAATAAATTAATAGTTATAAATAAAATTTGTTTGTACATAAGCTGATTATTTTTATTACTTAATATCAATTAAATAGTAGTAATTTTTGTTTTTAAAATAGACATGCAAATATATAAAATATTTTTGGTAAAATAGATTTTTCTTATCATGAAACATATATAAGTAATTTTTCGCTATCAACTAAAAATGAGTTACTTAGAAGATAAGATAAACTTGAATAAGCTGCTACGAAAGTTTCTTTACTTTGGGTTTTTTATATCTTAATATTATTGTATTAGCTTTGTCAGTTACCATACAAAAAGGTGGGTAGGGCATCCTAGGAACTTCAAAAAGATGTTAATAACTTTATGGTGCTTTACATAGGAAAGCCTGTCAGGCGTTAGGTTTAATTTTTAATCAGTTTTCCATTTTCATATTTACATTCACTTTTCACGCCTTTTTTATTTATAGAAAAAACAATTCCATGTTTCTTGTTTTTAAAATATGGACATCTATAAATTATTTCATTTTCATAAAAATCTTCCTCCAATACTTTTTTACCTAATTCATTATAATAAGTAATCCATAAAGTTTTGTGATCTAATGAATATTTTATTTTTTTTTCAATGTTTCCGTTACTTTTTAAAAAATATCTCTCTTCTGCAACTATTTTTTCTTTTCCATTAAAATAGATTTTTCCATTTACTAAAATTCCTTCTTTAAATTCAAATTCTGAATGCAAATGATTATTTTGTTTAAATTTTTGAATTATTCCAGTAAAAAGTTGATTATTTTCAACTTTATGAGCTAAATTATTTTCGGTGTAAATATCATTGTTAGTTAATATTTCTTGAGAAAATAATTTAAATGTAAAAAGTGATATTGTTATTAAAAGTTGTTTTTTCATCGATGTTTTTTTGGATTCTGAATCAAACTGACGAATAACGTCAGAATGTGAAAAATACCTCACAATCTCAATAACAAATATAATAAATAACTTGTAAGAAAAATTGAAATGTTGGAATTTGGATTCTTTAATATATTTCAGTAGTTATTAGTCATAATTTTTGAAAGTATCTAATCTTACATAGAAACGCAAAGGTTTTTTAATCCAAGAAAAGCGTCAACGTAAATCTTTGGCAAAACCAAAGAAAGTGACGTCCAAAAAAAGCAATAAAATTAGTCCTCGTACATCAATCCTGGGTGATTATTTGGTGTGGATAAATCCATGTTTAAAAAGTCTGACCAAGACATTACTTGGTTTTCTATCTCTGAAGTACCATCTCCATAAAGTATGATGTGATAGGTATTCATTTGGTTTTGTATCGTAATTTTCCAGCTGTTTACTGTTTTTTGTTCAATCGAATAACGCACTGTTGATGTATATTTTGAATTATCCACTTGCTGAGGATTGCGCACTTGTATCCAAGAAAAACTTTTTGGAAAAACTTTTTTTACCGTGGCTATGTTGATCCATTCATTTAGCTCAATACTGATGTAAACTTCTCCATTTACAAATTGAAAATCTGGCAAATTAACATTCAACTGAGCCAAACCTGCCAAAAGTTCTTTGCTGTACTCAGAGTTAACATTATTGGTTTTGAGATCACCATGATAAGTCTGAATCAAACGAATTTGCAAAACCTGATTGCGAACTAAAGAATTTGAAATCCAATTAGGATAATGTGGAGCCACGCGGTTCAACTGCCAAATAATGGCTGCAATAGAATCCACTTCTTTCCTTGTTTTTCGCATTGACTGTGGGGTGTAAAGAAATCTATTCAAACTATGATACGCTTCAGAAGTATAGATTTGTTTTTCAGATACTTTCAGTTTTTGATAAGTGTCTATAAAAGATTTTGTTTTATCTCCATCCTTAGGTATCCAAACTCCGTTTTCATAATGCGCCTCATAGCTCAAAACACCATGGTTGTATTCCCTGTAGGCTCCATGTCTAGTTCCGTTTTCGTAATGGATGTCAAGCTTAATAGTACCAGTAGATTCAAATTCTTGAAAGCGACCGTGAATTTTTCCATCGAGCAATTTCTTTGAACGAATTTTTATTCCATTTGAAGCATATTCTTCCACAAATTGTTCTCTGTTTTTGCGAATATCTATGTAACTCAAATTCCCATTTTCAAAGTACTTGGATTGTGTGTAAGTAGAAACAAACTCGTTCCGTTTGAGTATCACCTCATCCTTCAAATTTCCGTTTGCGTACCATTCTTTATTGAAATTTACTTTTGTGTTATCCCGGAAATAGTTTCTTTTCAAAATCTTATCTATACCAGATTCATGCCACTCCTGATAGACTATATCTGCATCTTGTGTATGATTCATAAAGGATTTCATTTGTCCCGAGTCGAACCAAAAAGTCTCTTTTCCTTTGTCAATCGATAAATTAACCAATTCTTGTTCGTGAATTAAAACACCATTTTCTGTCCATTCCTGAAGTTTACCGATGCCCGATTCATCAAAACGAAATAGCAAAATAAGCGCTCCGCTTTCAGACCATTCTTCTTTTTGAGCCTGAAAAGGAAATTTTCCATTGGTATTGTATAAATGATGTGCTTTCAGTGTGCCATTGTCGTGCCAATAAGTCCAAAGACCATTTTTGATACCTGTTTCATAAGACCCTTTGCAAATGATATTTCCCAAAAAGTTAAACGCAACAAAATCACCTTGCTGTTTGCCCGATTTATAAGTTAGTTTTTCTTTTATTTTACCATTGTGATGATATTTAAATGATGGACCCTCTAGCGAAGCAAATTCATGTGTGCCATCAACTAGTAATTTATGGTGTTTTTCTTCGATGATTTGTCCGTCTTCATCAAAAATCCTTTCTCGACCAAATGGCACCTGTAAATAGGTATAACCATCCTCGTCAATGGTATGCGGTGGATGATTCGGCTTTTGATATTCGTTTAATTCACTTTCTTTTACCCAAGCAAAAAGTTGATCAAATCTCGGTTTTCCGTTCACATGATATGACTTCCTATGCATACAACGCCTTTTGCTTATATCATAAAAATAAATCTCGTGATACATTAAAATACCATGCTCGTTGAAATTTTTATACTCACCGATTAATGAGTCACGACTTTTCGTATAGATTTCTAAAAAGGAGACAAGTTTGTTCTCTGTAGAATATTGTACTTCTTTTTGCAATCTTCCTGCTTCAAACGAGCGATACAAAAAAGGAGCATTGTCATTTTTTTCCTCACATACACCTTCAAGCGGAATTTGTGTATTGGGCTTGTAGTAGGTGGCAAACACCCAAGAACCTCCTTTTTTATAGGTCGTTTTATAGTTGCAAGGGTCTTGCGCAAAAAGCAAACCGCAAAACAAAGCTGCGTAAATTAAAATCAACTTTACCATAAACCAAAATTAGTTTTAAAAAAAAATCATCAAAAATGGTTGCTTTCATATAAAAGTTCAGCAATTTTCGCTCTGTAATAATTATATTCAAACCAAAGACGTAAATACTTGACGAAAAGTTCTTCAAAATAAAGAAATTTCTCTTTAAATGGTTCAGTCATATTTTCTTATTTCCTATATTTATTGGTTGCTGTTTTAAGTGCCGCATCACGTGCACGGCTTCATGAAGTGGTTGTGATTCAAGACCATGCCTTCACAAATCTAAACAAAACTTTTAATTAATAACCATTCCCATTTCTGATAAATCCCATACCTCGCCATTTCTTGACATCGCCAATATAGGAAGTGGTTCTTCTTATTTTCAATACGCTTTTGCTAATGATGTAAAAATTGTCCACCAATCAGCCTTTCCTTCATTCTTTCCAAGTCTTACAATTATTAGGTCTTTTTTTGGATTGACGTAAATAAATTGACCTAAAATACCTTCAGCCATAAAATCTTCATTTGGTGTCGGCAACCACCATTGATATTGATAAAAGTTTGCACTTCCTTCAGATGTGTCAAGTTTCGTAGATTCCTCAACCCATTTTTGAGATACTATTTGTTTTCCATTCCAATTGCCTTTGTTCTTATATAATCGTCCAATTTTGGCAAAGTCTCGGGCTCTTGCATTTAAACAACAAAATGTTTTTTCTAATCCATTCTTTTTTCTGTCAATGCTCCAAGATGCGTCATATTCCATTTCTAGAGGTGTCCATATTTTTTCTTGCAAGTAGGAAGTAATTGTTTTGTCTTTTAGAGAACGTTCTAAAACCAAGCCCAAAAGTTGCGTGTTACCACTTACGTATTCAAACCTTTTTCCAGGCTCTGTTTTTAACTTCATTTTTTCAATTTCTTTTTTAAGATTAAGTCCATAATAAAATGAGGCAGCATCACCAAATGGATTTACATAGCTTTCATTAAACTTAATTCCAGATGTCATTTGCAGAAGGTGTTTAATAGTCACTTTATCAAATCCATTTTTTTTCAATTCAGGAATATAGTTAGTAATCGATTCGTCAACAGAATTTATTAATCCTTCGTCAATTGCACAGCCAATTAAAATTGATGTCACAGATTTTGCCATAGAGAAAGAGGGAACGATACTTTCTTTGTCGTAACCTTTAAAATATTTTTCATATTGGATGGTGTCATTTTTAATTATTAAAAAAGCTACTGTTTTATTATCTTCAAGATAATTATCAAAAGGAATGTCGTTTAGTTGTTTTGGAAATTTACCTTTTTTTGTGGATTGAAAATTGAACGGCGAAGTATCAGCAGTTAATGGTCTTGACTGAAATTTTTTATGGTCTTTTATGTCAGCAAAGTTATAAAAAACAAAGCGTCCTAATTGACAAGATGTCAATAATGTTGAAGTCATAATCAGTAAAAGTCCAAATTTAATATTTCTAATTTGTTTTCT
>JBIPOM010000254.1:0-74071 GCA_044379175.1 Flavobacterium sp.
GGAGTAACAGGACTTGAACCTGTGATAGCCGAATTATGAGTTCGGTGCCTTAACCTACTTGGCTATACTCCCTTTGGCTGGCGTGGTAGGTCTCGATCCTACGACTTCGAAATTAACAGTTTCGCACTCTGCCAACTGAGTTACACGCCATTGTTTTTAATTACCTGGTTCTATTTTTATTACATCTCCAAAGTCTCCTGCTTCAACAACAGTTATCTTGACACCACCATAACTAACGCTGTCGCCTTTTATAAGTGCTCCCTTTTCAGAAATACTTTGTCCAGGACATTTCTTCTTTGGCGTAGTGGAAGGAACGTGAATAGTTTTTTCATTCCAGCCTTGACCATATCTTGAAGCAACGTAAACAAGTGCTCCTTGTTGACACTTTGGAATCTTGTAACTGTAACCGTAGGGCCTTACTGATTCAACGGCTATATAATCTGAACCTGAAAGTGGCACCATCAGTAATTTCTCATAACCACCTTTAATAGTTGATGGTTTTAGCCAATGAGTAGTCACTTTGTCTTTCGGGGCACATCTAACTTGATCTTCACTAATCATTTGTAGAATCCATTTGTGTAATGCCAACCAGTCGCTATCTTTCTCAAACATGATTGACCACTTCATTGATTCATTTGGTTGGCCAAATACCTGATTGAAAGTAGTAAACGTGCCAGAAGAATGTCCCCATTCGTGCATTTGACCTAATGCCCCTGAGCCATTAAATTTGTAATTTGCTACCCAGTTTCCATATTTCTTTTTATTTTGTTCACGACTTCCAACATCAAAATTGTATGGATGATCTGTTACATAAAGTCGTCTCACAAGTTTTTCTTGTGTCTGGATAGTGGAATCAAAAAGATTAAAATTCATTAAGTCTTTTCTTTTGGTGTTAGGAGGCCCTACAACCCACATATGGTTTGACTTAGAAAAATCGATAGCAGGATCTGCAACCGCAACAACATCTTGAACCAATCTCAAGTAATTTGGAATTGCTTCATCAGGGTGCGTATTCTGGCCAGAAGTAGATCCAGTTGAGAGCCAATGATCTCCAACATCATATGATTTTAAAGTATTTGGAATCATGAAATATTTATCTGGCACAATAATCTTGAAATTAAATGGAAGATCACTTTGCTTATTCATCACATCTTCCATTGCTTTAATCCAGTCTTTGTAGTCTTTTTGAGGATTGGATTTAACTTTGTAGTCAGGTGTTTGGAATGGAACAAATTGCAAAGTGTAATTAGGACCTAAAATTTCACCTCGTGCCTGTTTTCCTCTTTGCGAACCCCAATAATTAGCGATCATGCATTGATCAGCACCAAGTAATTCTGCTCTATCACTTTGAGCAGTTTTAGGAGTTTTAGAAGTTAATTTCCCACTGACATATCTATAAGGAATTGGACAGGCTGGATAGTTCCAGGTGAAGTCTTGATATTTCTTCCAAGCAGCAGGAACCTTTGGATCTTTTTCACATCTATCGCCCACACGAGCATCAGTTGGAATTTGAGTTAAGGCAGAAGTTGGAACTGAAATGCTAGATAACACTAAAGACAAAGCAATAATTATTTTTTTCATTTTATTATAACTCCATCTACTTATTCTGTAACTTTTACTATTTTATCAGTAACGATCAGACCTTTTTGCCATTGTGTTGCAACAGCAACATTTGCAGAAGATGTTGTTTGAGGAATTAAACCAAACAGCACTGAGCCATAATTAAACTTACCTGTTGGTAATACTCCAAAATAATCTGTATTTTGATCATGATTTCCTACTGGAAATGTAGAAACAGAAACTGTATCAGTGATACATGCTGGATATGCTACTGGTTTTCTGTTTGAATCATTACCTGTAGAAACAAATACTGGAATACCTTTATTTTTTAAACTGGCAACTGTTGCTCTAATTGCTGGATCAACAATTTTAACATTAACTAATCCAGTTGGAGAAAGTTTACAATCGCCTGGCTTTTTCATATTTCCACTTAATCCGTAAGAAAATGACACAGCAGATACATTTGATGAATTAGCATCTACCCATTTTAATGCTGCAAGAAAATCATTACCATTTAATATTCCAACTGCACCTTTGTTTGATACTGTTGCAGATCTAACTAATATAAGTGGAACATCTGGATTATTTCTACGAGCAACTTCAACCATAGCCATACCATGATTTACTGGATCAGAAACTCTTTTTGAAGGTTTTGGTGTATTTACACACTTATCTGTTGCAATACAAACAATAGTTGTGTTAGCAACTCTTGTATCAAAGTAACTATCAATAATTATAATTGGTTTAGTATTAACTGCTGGTGTTGGAGTTGGTGTAACAACTGGTGTTGGTGTAACAACTGGTGTTGGAACAACAACTGGTGTTGGACTCTCAACTATAGGTGTTGGAGTTGGTGTAACAACTGGTGTTGGAACAACAACTGGTGTTGGACTCTCAACTGCATTTGCTGGAACTGCTAGTACTGAAAATAAAACAGATAAAACAATAAACATTTTTTTCATTAAGATAACTCCATTAATCTAATTACATAACAACATGGGTCGCCGCCTTGGTCCCACTCTTCTTGCTCTTCTTCGCTCATGTATTGAAAACCACCATCATGAGTACTACAAAATGGCTCAGTTATCCAGCCTTTGTCAATGCCTTGTAACAGCCAAATCTCAAATTCTGTATTCATATATCTAGTATAGACCTAGATGCTTACCGTGTCAATAGGACCAGTGCAAGATGTTGAAAAATTAATAGCAGCACCTACTGCTTGAATAACTCTGTTTCTTCCATTCTTTTGTTTTTGAGTAGAGTAAAGTGATCCTAATGCAAACTCTGATGCTGAGCCCATTGCTAAATAATCTAAATCATATTCTGTTAGTGACATATCTAAAGCACTGTGTTCAAACATTCTACCTTTAACACAAATTATCATTCCAAAGTCTGAGTCTTTAGAAACGTCAACCCACCATTTGTCATAGAAATCTCTTAGTGATATTAAAAATTTTGTATACATAAACTTATCTATGTTACCTTCTGGTACAGGTGGTTTAAAGTTTAACCTTATTCTTTCACCATCCATGGTGCCAGCATATCCTATTAGATATTGACCAGTCTTCCAAACTTTAGGTGCTTTTAAAGTAAGCATGCTGTTTTCATCTGATGCACCTCTGTCACCAGCCATATAAATCTTATTTTCTTGTCTAACTACTGCAATGCAGGTCAAATGAAACCCTCTCTAGATATGGTTATTTCAAGTATACCATTACCCAGGGAGGGTGTCAAATACCTACTTAGATTTCTTGTCTACTGAGTTAAATGCACTATTGATTTCTTCGATGCTTAGTCTTCCATCATCGATAAATCCTCGTGCTAGTTTTTCAACTACTGTGGCAACTCCTAGAGTTCCTGCAAGAATTATTGCACTCACAGTATCGATACCGATAATTGCACCAGCACCAATAACCCCAAGTCCATTGGCTGCAAATACAGCGATTATTCTAAGTAGAATATTTTTAATACCGCTTATTGCTCCCATTGCCTTTTCGTCATCTAATTTTGTTTCTTTTGCCATGTTATTCCTCCCCTCTAACTCTTATTGTCACTAACCAGACAACAAGAACTATGATGATTGCATAACCAACAGTGATCTTTGCAGATCCTTCAAGCACTAGCCATGCTGCGAACATACCTAGTAATGTCCACAATTGATTTAATGTTTCTACAAATGCTTCTACTAGCCATGCCCATACAAACTTAACTGCTTTCCATACTTTTTGAAACATCCATACAATTAATTTCCAGGTACTAACAAATACCCATTTAATTGCATTGTATATACTTGTGATAATCCAGGTAACAAATTCAATACCTTCTTTGACTACCGCTACTACTGCTTTATATATACCTTTTATGATCTTCCAAACAAGATTAAGAACATAATTAACTACCGCCCAAACCTTGATCAGAATAAACTTAACTAGGTTTATAGGTAACATAACTACGAACTTAACTGCTTTGAAGATAAATTTAAAAGGTTTTAATATTGCTTTTATCATTTTATCCTCCTTGTATTTCTACGATTCTTAAGTTTAGGCTTACGCTTTACCTTAAGTTTTTTCTTTTTGCTGTCGCTGCCTTCGCCACCGCCGCCAGCGTCTCCCCCACCACTACTTCCACCAGATCCTGATGGACCAGATGTACTACCAGTTGGTGCACTTGAGGTTGGTGGTATTGCTGCCATTGCTGCACCTACTGCTTGAACAGCAATAACTGATGCAATAACTACATCTTCTGAGTCTTCTCTTTCTTCTTCTGTCATATCAGCACCCAATTGTCCAAGTGCTTCAAATGTTTGACTTGGGTCTGAAAATAACTCTCCTATTAAGGCTGTAGGGTCAGACAGTTGTTCAAAAATAACTGCAACACCTGCCTCTATCTCAACACCTTCACGGTATTCAATTATTTGATTCTCATCTAACTGTTCTAAAAGTTCTAACACCTGCTCATCGTTTAACTCTTCTAATAATTCAGTAATAGGCATTGCTTCATCAACTTCATAGTTATCCAACAATAAGTCTGTAATGTCTTGCAATTGTTCATCTGAAATTTCTTCTTCATTAACTATTAGTTCATCAATAGCATTGTTAATTTCTTCTTCTACTGGTATAATTTCTTCTATAGGAGTTGGTTCAAGTGAAGGTTCGATTACAGGTTCTGGTTGTAACTCTTCTATCACTATTGGTTCTGGTTCCTCTATCACTACTGGCTCTGGTTCGAATGTTGGCTGAGGGTTTGGGTCTGGTTGAACTGGATCAGGAGTTGGACTTGGAGTTGGATCAGGACTAGGTGTTTCTGTAGGCGTAGGAGTAGGGCTAGGGCTTTCTGTAGGTGTTTCTGTAGGTGTTGGTGTAGGACTTGGAGTTTCTGTAGGTGTTTCGGTAGGTGTTGGGGTAGGGCTTGGTGTAGCACCACCAGTTGACTCATAGATATATCTTGTATATTCATTTGAACTATTTAATCCAACTACAGTTCCTACTCTCCATCCACCACAAATCTGTCCATCTCCACAATGACCAGTATGCCAAGATAAACGAAGTGAGCCATCATCTAAATTTCCACCCCATGCAGCATAAGTATCTGCAGAAGTTTGTTGGATAGTACTATTTGGAGCAAACCCCATAGAGCCATAGCCTGTATTAAAATACCAATAGGAACCGTTTTCTAATAGAGTTTGATTAGACATGTTTGGTTGAATGGTAAATACCATTTCTCTTTTACCAGCAGCAAGAAGCATTAAGTTTGAGTTATTGGTTAATCCACCAGCATATAGAATATAGTCTTGATCACAAGCAGTGGTTATATTTGATAATAAATCAGTACCTCCATAAGTTCCAGACCAACACAGAGCCCATCCACCAGATTCAACTACAGATTTATCAACATTTTGTTGTGGTCCAGATGGGTAATAGGTTGGAGGATTAGCAATTGATTTAACTAATGGAATACAAGAAAGTAATAGTATGCAGGATACTATAAAGACAAAGAATGCTCTGCGAAGAGTCCTAAAGTTATTAATTTAATAACTACCTCCAATGTGAGATAGTACTATTATAACATTTTATTAGATTAGTTTAAACTGATCTAGGTATTCAAGTGCTTCTTTTGGTGGTTCTGGTCTAATCACATTGTTGTTAACAAACAGTTCTTTTGATCTATCTGATTTAGGTCTATCTGCAAAAGTATGAACTTCAACTTCTAAATCAATATCTTTTGGAGTGTTAGCAATTGAACCAAATACAGCACCACAAACTGCGTCCGCTAAGTCTTTAGACTTTTTACGAGGATGATCAACTCTATCATTCTTCATAATTTTTAACTCAGTTAACTCTTCAAACAATAATTCAATTGAAGGCATTACTAATCTTTCTTCATAAATAAGCATTGCCATATCTTCATAATGCTTTTTAGCAACTGAAACAGTATCCGTTCTCATTCCAACTGCCTTTAGTTCATTTTGAATATCAAATGATTGCCAACGATCAAATGTTACCAAACCTATATTAAAACCAGTTCTTCTTAAGTTTTGAATCCATTGCTTTACTTCTGATAGGTTTACTGGACCTTCTACTTTAGGTTCCCACCAAACCACTGCATCCACAACAACAATAGGAGCAACCTGTTCGTAATCTTTGATTACTTGAACGTTAACCCACTTTTCTACGTGAGCAATGGCTACAGCACACTTGTCATGCTTTTGTGCCAAGTCAGCGTGAACATAATAGGTCTTATCTGGATCAGGTTTAAAGGCTTCATCAAATCTTTTAAAATTATCTATAGGGTTTCTACCAGTCATACAGGCTCTAACTTTTTCTGCCTGCTTGAAAAACGCATCTGATGAATAGGTTGGAACGCATGCAAAACGCATCATTGCATCCCCAAGATCTGTATAGAAGGCTAACTTAAAGTCATCAATCTTTCTAGTTGGGTTAACTTCCCATGTTGGTCTTTTTAATGCAAATACTCCAGGATACTTATATGAAACAATTTCATCTTCTTCCCACGAAATCTCAAATGTGTTTCCTACTTCATCTTCTGGTAATGCTGGATTTAAAATAAACTTATGATTTTTTTCAATAACATCTTTTTCTAAAACAACATCATCATATCTTTGAGATATAAAATCTCCTACATACCTTGGAAAAGATAACAATACAACTTTCCCTAAATCTGGAAAACGAGAATCTACTGAGCCGCGAAATGCTTTATAAATATTTTCTGCAGTCTTACCTTGTTCATTTCCTGTGCCAACTTCAGAAACAAAACCAGAAATCTCATCAAGCACTGCAAGCAAAAGGTTTAAACCCTCATGTGATTCTCTTTCTGAATGTCCAGAATAAACTGTAATAGATTTATTAAACTCTACGCTATCTGCCTTTGCATAAAACTTTCCTATAAACCATGGAGACTTTTCAATCTTAGTTTTAAAACCTTTAAAGAAAACGTTCTTAGCCTGTTGTGCGTTAATAGCAACGTTAATTAAATCAATAGCATCTCCTGATGGTTTACCAAAATATTTAGCGGGATCTTTTAAACAAAGTAACTTATAAACAATATAAGAACAAGCAACTGTAGAAGTAAAATCCTTACCACTACCCTTACCTAACTGAAGAATGATTTCATTTTTAGTATACTTATTATAATATTCTGTACCTTCTTTTTCACCCAACAAATCTATCAAATCTTCTTTTCTATAAATTTGACTCATAGCCTCAACTATGTCATACTGAATTTTAGATAGTGCAGGTTGTCCCAAATAGTCTTCGTGCTCAATAAATGTTTTAGCGTCTACTGGAATTTCTTCAAATGGATTATCTTTTAATACTTCTAAAAAATCATCAAACATCATGGACAACTGTAACCACTTCGCTTTCCCTGGCAATGCTTGAAAGTCGTCTCATGATTTCATCACGAACTTGTGGATACTCAGAAGCAACATCTTTTAATATGTTCATAAGTACTTCTTGCTTTCTTTCTATTTGTACCATTTCTTCTGCTAGTTCTTTATTTTCTAAAAGCCCTGCTTTTTGCAACATATCAATTCTTCTAGATTCAATATCCAATACCAACTTAATTCCCTGACTTTTGGCATTTAGGTTAGCACTTGTTGTTGCATCCTCAATAACCTCATAAGCCTTTGTAATTAATTTGCTATAGTGAGTATCTGCAGCAACCAGTGCTTCTTTTGCTCTAGCACGAATTGCATCATTAGCGGAAGCCATAACCTTCCACTCATTAATTAAACTAACTACCTGTTGTCTTGGTATTGCAAGTTGTTTAGATATTCTTGTAGGATCATTTCCTTTAAGATATTCTTCAACAACTTTATTTACTTGATCTAAGTGTTGTACTAAATCTTGTTCAGTTGACACTATTTTTTTCCTTATACATCTTATATAACATATTTGCCCATACGTGATGAAATGCTGTGCCGTAATGTCTGCCATCTCTTGCAACCATTGTAAATGTATCATCCTTATGGTTATTGCTATATTCGAACACCTCTTGTTCTATTTTGTTCATCGTATTTGGATCAGTAGTAATATAGTAGTTGTCTAAATTACATAAACTTAAAAATGCATCTGTTCCTCTAACATAAGAAAATATAAATAACTGTATGTTGTGAGACTTACAATATATTTCTAAAAACATTAAATATTGATATAAATATATTGATAGAGTTGAAGTAAACATTGCTAAGGTTGAATTTTGTTTTACTAAAGAATGTCTATAGTTTTCGTTCAAAGAATAAAACAAATCTATTGGATCCATTGGTCTATCTAGTTCATCAGCATTATCTGAATTTAAAGCGTAGAATCTGTTTAAATCTGGCAAGTCTAAAAATATTACATCTGGATTACCATACTTATCTATGTATTTAAAAGTGCTTGCAACAATGTCAAAAACACCTTTTCCAGGAGTACCTATGTTGTAGTATCCAGAAACCTCTTCGTCTTTTCCAATTAATTTGTGCAATAAGTATGACCAAGTTTCTTTTGTATACAATCCTTGTCCGTAGGTTACTGAACAACCATTAAAAAATATGTGCTTGCCCTTATGTTCTTTTGTAAATTCATCTGATCTAAAGCCCTGCTTGTTTGGAACAAACTCATCTTCTGGAAAATCAACCCACAACTGAGTTGTATCTAATTTTTTAGAATCTTTATATAGTCCTTCTATTAAATTATTCCACCCAGTTAACTGTCTTGCAAATGGTAGTTCTACTTTTTCATTTTGTAATAAAGCCTTATAACTTTGTTTAGAAACTTTTGAAAACTGTTTGTTCAAAGTTTCATACATATTTATTCCATCTTGTCTATCTAAAGGATGGTATTCGGCTGCTGCTGGTGTACTAAAAGCAATTTCTTTCATGTCCTCATCTGTTCTTGTTTTATCTATGTCGTGACCTTCCATTTTACACATCTCCCTTTTTATAAACTTTTGAAACCTTAAGTAAAATTAAATATCCAATTAAATCATCTAAATCATTGTCCCCATAAAACTCAGAACCTCTTGATATCCTAGACAACTTGTCATCAATTCTTATTTTTATCTGCTCATCTGAACTTGCTTTAGAAAATACTCTAATTGGATCAAGTGCAGAATCACCATATGATTTGTTTTTTTCAATAAGCATGCTCTTTATATTATCGCAAATATTAGCAATTGTATCTTGAGTTAAGTTGTTCACCTTTTTGATTTCCTTAATCTAAACTTAGCCAAATAAACGTATACTGTTTCAACACTACATCCACACTCCTTGGCAATTTCTTCTGGTGATTTTCTATCCATAAGATATCTCTTACGCATAAAAACTTCGCTACTATACATTTTACCAGAAGCCATACTATTCATCATCCTCTGTATCAATAATATCATAGTTATAGGAGTTAGAGTCTTCTGTAGTCCATTTGCTGTACCCTTCGACATCCCAAGCATTTGTATTGATCAATCTATCAATTACTAATGATTTTTTAGTAACAAATGATGGCTCGTATAAACGAACCCTATTATTTGGCTGTATAGCAAAATTACCATCATCGCGTTGAATAACATGCCCACACTTATGCTGCCCTGGGTTTTCGGAGTATCCATCATCTAGTATATTGCTATCTGGACTGTGCCAGTCTAAAGTAAACAAGTACTTTCCAAATATATTTTGTTTAGTTCTGTCTAAATATGACATCTTCATATTACTTAAATTTTCAAACTTAGTTACTGATATATGTGAACTAAAAGAATTCCAAAGAACTAAATTATACAATGGTTGTTCTGGGGTATCTGGCTTAGTACAAAAAGCATTAATTGGCATTCTCCACCAAAGGCCACCATCCTCCATCAAGAAATGAAACAACGGACTTCTTGATTTTACACTTGACACACCAAAAATTACCACAGGAAAATATTGATCATGAGAGTCTTGTTGATCTCTTAAAAAATTACCTCTAACATAACATTCTATTGGTGGAATGTTTGCATTTAACTCTGGCATTATTCCTCAATCCTCATGGCCTTGTTCCAATTGTTAATAGCCCAATGACCTATAGCACAGGCATCAGCAACATCATTATCACTTATATTTTTATCATATATAGTATTGACAAACCTTATAGTTCTTTCTTTCCTTAAATTTCTTTCATATGTTTTGTACCAAGACTCTGACTTGCCAGGGTTTTGACTTGCAATTAATATTCTTTCTTCTTTTGATATCTTCTTATTACCTATAAAGTTTTGCCATGTGATTGGTGATACTGATCCTATTGTTGATACCCCGCAAACTTTTAAAGCACCTATAATGGCACCCTGTACAAGGGCTAGATCTGCAGCAGTTTTTGGACTATTCATAAATACTGTATGCTCTATAACCACAGCATCTATATCATAAAGATCAAATAATGCCTGAGTCTTTATGCAAGCATCCCCAACCTTTTCATATGTTGTATTACCAGTAAAATTAATCTTTCCAAAAAAACCAAGTTGTTTGTTATTATAAACAGAAAAAGCCAAACTATTTGTGCTTGCATCCATTGCACAAATATTATTAGGCATAATCTCTAGGCCCCACTTATTCTTTGTCATTAATAATAATCCTCATTTTCTTTAAAGCCTTAACAACTTCTACTGGATTAATTAAACAAAAAGTACATATTGGTTCATCATTATATATTGACAAATCATTGCCACAGTTTTTGCACTTTCTAGCCTTACCAATTCTTTTTTGTCTACGTGAAATAACATATCTTTCAGCAATTTTTTCTTTAGTTGCAGCCTCTCTGCATTCCTCAGAACAATATATCTGATATGTTACTTTTGCTTTAAATTTATTTTCACACCATTTACAGTTCTTCACCAAGGTTCTCCAAGGAATCTATTTTAATAGTTCCCGCCTCTGCTTCAGAACATGCTTTTTGAATTGGACATCTTGCACAAATTTTTGAGTTAGATCTATAATTCCTTTTAGGAATAGTTTGATCAACCCATGCTTTGCGAACTGTTCTCATCCAATCAAATGCCTGGTTAACCCACCTGCGGTAATGATCGTTTAGTTCAATAGGAAGTGTAAGCAATTCATGATTATTTTTATTTTCATAAATCAATACACCCTTATCTTTTTTAAATACTTTCATATAAATAAGAACTTGTTTTAAATGATCCATCTTTGGTTTTCTATGCATTTTTCTATATTCAAAACCTTCATTTGGCACAGTTTTAATTTCGCCAACAATGTCAGTTCCGTTGTAATGCAACATAGCGTCTGCAAATCCATTGATAGGAGGATCTTCAGATCTTACAGCCAACTCCATTGCTGGATGTATTTGTTTATTATACTTTCTTGGCTCTGGATCCATTTCTAAATCTTCAGCAAGAACACCAGATTTTAATAAAGCATCTTGAATTCTACCGTGACTTAGATTACCACCTGTTCTGTTAGCAACACCGTAAGCATCTGCGTTATCTTCCCACACAGTTCCTTCAAAGGCTAAATACCAAAATCTTGCACACTCACCATGGTTCCATACTAATGTTGATGGAGAAAAACTATATTTTTTTGCATACTTAGGTTTTAAGTTTGCAGTATATCCTTTTTCAATTGATTCAATTAGACCTTTAGTAAAGTCTACATCGCCATTATGTATTTCTTTTTTAATCATAACTTGCTGTAATAAATTTTTCATGTTTGTCCTTTTAATATAGTATAGCAGACTATCGCGTAATGTACTTAAGAGCAGAAACTAAATCATTAATTGACTCTGCAGCAGTATAATATATATTCTTTTTTGCTCTATCGTTTTTATCAACATTGGTCATCCAAGTTGCTTTAAAGGACATCTTTGCTGCAATTGCTTGCAGTCTAACAATTTCTATAGTTGCAACATTCATTGGTATATCTGGCTTAATAATAACCTTTGCAATAAATGTTAATGCTGTAGTTAATTCTTCATCTTGCATATACTCTGCTATTTCAGCAAGACCGTTAACCATCTCTAATGTTGTTTTACTGTTTTCAGTTTCCAAGACCAAATCCTCCGTTGTCATTATCTGCTATTCCTAGTTTGTTTCCTTCTTCGTGATACTGTGTCCAACTTTGTTGAAATCTTGGATGTTGATTTAACTCATCAATATATTTTTGTCTTAATTCAGGGTGGTGTTGATTATCTATTGGGTTTTCATCTCCTAAAAATCTATAATTATCTGGAGGACAATAATCAAAACTAACTATCTCAACATATTCTCCAGGCTTCCAGTGTCTCTTAGGTCTCCAATGAACTTGATTAACTGCACTAAACACCATAGCGTCACCGTTTTTAAGATCATAATGTTCACCATCAATAACTAGTTGCCAGTCATCAACGTTGCCACCAATTTGATAATTAAAAGTAACTAGGTTCTCATCAGCATCAATATGTGGCGGAAGCGATGGTGCATACTTTCCGTCTCCATACTGCATATCATATTTAATATAATTGTAGTGACATAGTTTTATTTCTTCTTTATATACTGGTTTTGCATACGAGTCCATAATATCTTCTATTTCTTTTGGACATTCAAATTCGATTAACTCTCTAGACATGATTGTAATTTTTTTAGGATAAAACCTATTCATGGCTGATATAGTTGCATCATCTGATTTAATTAAATCATCTACTACAATGTTTCTATTTTCTTCAATAGTGCTTCTTAACAAATCTGCTTGTTGTTGTGTAAAAGGTTTTTCAATATAAAATGGAAGTTTTTTATTATATTTATTAAAATCAGTTAAAAACTTGTGCATCTCTGTCATTAGTATGATCCCTCTGTTGGGTTTGAACTGATACCTGGTGTTTGCTCCCACACATTATATTGGTAATCTCTTTTACCAATAATCTCTTCTTTTTCTTCTGTGGATTTAAAATTATTAAATTTAGGAACAAAATGTAAAAATAAGGCCTCTAAAAATTCTTCATCTTTAAATTCTTTTTTAGGTCTCCAGTGAACTTGATGTGTTCCAGAAAATGTTAGTGCTTGGTTGTCATTAAGTTTAAATGTTTGTTCAGACTTCCAATTATCAACAACTATGTCCCAATCAACATTAGATTTTAATTGCACATCAACTGTAAATCTTCTGCCATCAAAAGCATCATCTATGTGTGGAAATAGTAATGGATTAAACCATAACTTTTTACAGTCAGATATTGTTTTTTGATATCTAGAAAAATTATATTCTGCAAGAACTAACCCTTCGCCAACAATATCTTCAGCAATTTTAGTAACTTTGTCTACAATGTCTTGTGGCAACTCAATGTGCCAACTTACATAACTTAGGTATTGTTGAAAGTCTGTACGATCAGTGTTTTGCACTATATCGTATATTCTTTTTATTTCACCTTCTGTAAAAAAGTTATCTACAACTTTATTTGGAGCATCCTTATAATTCATTTGTTTACTTTGCTTCTACTGGTACTGGTTGTCTTTCTATGCCAGTTTTTTCTCTAAACCTGTGAGACCAATATTCTAAAATTAACTTTTGATCTTTGCTCCAAGGTCTATGATCAGCATATTTAAAATGAACAAATAACATATCTACTTTATCTGTATCTGACAATGTTTTATTTTCTCTCCAATGTACTTGCTGAGTTCCAGCAAAAACTAAACCATCGTTATTTTCTAAATTAAAAGACTCACCTTCTACTACAACTGCCCAAGGTGTAGTAGCATTTAATTGTATGTCAAGGGTTATTCTTTGTCCATCTTTTTCATGAGTATCAAAATGTGGAAATAGTTTTGGTTCATAACCATACTCGCGAGAATATCTTGCAAAAGATAATTCACTTAAAATCATTTGTTCACCCAAAAGATTGCTTATCCAGGTAGTTAAATATTTTTGTAACTCTTCATTATAAAAATTCCAAGCCCTGTGTCCAACAAAATCTTGAGTAATAAAGTTATTCTTTACTCTTTCAACTTCCTGATAGATAATTTTATTATGTTCTTCAGTAATCATATTTTTGTAAACAAATACTTCAAAATCTCTATTTGGTACAATTCCTTTTTCTAACTCTTCATTATATATTGCTGGATCAAATGACATTATTGTTCTCCCTGAAAAAAATTATCACTAGCAGTTTGAATCCATTCGTCCTTACGTGCCCAGTTTCCTGCTGTTGGATCGATAGGTAATGGATCAAGATGAATACCAGTTTCTTCTTGATATTTTGTTTCCCAATAGTCCATTATTGCTTTTTGGTTTGGACTTTGAGGTTTATTGTTTTTATATTTAAAGTGACCAAATACTGCTGCCACAAAATCACCTTTTTTAAACTTTAAGTTATCTCTCCAATGTATTTGTTGAGTACCAGAAAAGACTAAACCCTTGTTGTTGCTGGTCTTGTATCTTTTATTTTCAACAAATAAATCCCAATCAACATTTGAATCAATCTGTACAGAAACAGTTAACCTTTGTCCTTCTGTTGAATGATTATCATAATGAGGATATAGTTTTGGTTCATAGCCAAAGTCTGGTGTATAAATGCATAATTCTAATTCTGTTAAAACAACTTCGTCTCCAAGTTTTTTACTAACTAGTTCTTCTAGTCTTTTAGAAATTTCTGGATATCCCATGCCCCATTTTCTTTGACCAGCATAACCAGTTGTAGTGTAATAGTGTTGAAATCTTTTATAATGATGCTTGATTGTAAACAAGTGATGTTCATCAAAAACATCTTCTATTTCTAATGCCTCAAAATCTTTATTGTCTACAAAACCTTTTTCTAACTCTTCTTTTGATAAAGTATTCACTTAATCCCTATCTGTTGGTTTTTGAAAGAAAAAGAATAGCATATTTACAAACTCATCTTTTTTAAAATTCTTTTGTGGTCTACCATGAAATTGTTTTAGTGGTCTAAGGATTACTCCTTGGTTATCGGCTAGTTCATAGTTTATGTTATCAATTGTGATTGGCCAAACTGTGTTTGAATGTAACTGATAGTCTAATAAAGTCGTGTCATTTTTTTGATCAAAGTGACCATTTAATTTTGGGCTTCCAGTGTTAGAGGAATATTCTGCATACACTGTGCTAATGTACTCACATGATCCATAGTTATCTTTCATAACCTTTTTTAACTTTTCAATAATATGTTCTGGAGTTGGAAGTATTTCTGCCATCAATCTTCCGTTTTCTCTATCTATCATTACAACATCATCTTGATTAATAAGTGATCCATTTTCGTCATGTACAATATCAACGTGTGGCCTGTTTGTCATTTCAGATTGAACCATAAGGTGCAACTCAATGCACTCTTCTTTAGTAAACAAATCATTCAATACTATATTTTCCATATTACTATTATACCCTATCTGTTAATTGTTCTAGTATATCCATTTCAATAATGGCTAGTCTTGTCTTGTTATTACCCTGTCCTAAAACCACAACTATTGCTGGATCCATGTTTTTCTTAAGAGCATCTGTTACAGCCTTAGCCCAAACCTCTTTGTTTAAAGTAAAAGACTTAGACACTTCCTTAAAATCAATTACAAAGTTATTCCAAGAAGCATCACCCTTTACGGTGTTTCTTCCTGAGTTCTTGTGCTGCGTAGCACCTATTCTTTTACTTTCGCTCTTCTCGCTCATAATCCTTCTTTCGTTTATGTACCAGCGTTACTTTACTTAAATGCTTTTCTTTGCACATCCACGTTAACTCTTTAGTCTCTGTGTAAGATCTTAAGGTTGCTACTATAGCCTTGCAGGTATGACAAACAAACTTGCCATTATAAAGAGTATAGTTAGACACTAAGTTTTTTCTTAATCATATCTTGAAGATCAAGGTCCTCTCTTACTCTATCAATGAATCCTTCTCTACCTTGAACTTTTGTACCGTCTTCAAGTTGATACCACGCACCAGTTCTGTTAATTATACCTACAGACTCTGCTGTATCTACAAGGTCACCTATGGCGTCTATGCCAAGGCTGTCTCCTCTAAAGTAAAAATCATATTCACCAGATTGAAAACCTGGAGATGTTTTTGAAAATTGTAGTTCCCACTTTATCTTTCTTCCAATTTTTTCTTCTATTAACTTATCCCCAATTTGAATCTTTCCTTTGAGTGCTTGATTGTCTGACTCTGAAGAAAAAAGTTTAACAATGCAAGAAGAATAAAACTTTGTAGCCTGACCACCTGATGGTTGTTGACTGGTGTACATTGCATTAATATTATTTCTTGATTGAGAAATAAGTACTAACAATGTTGGCTTTACTTTATTGTTTGCGTAATTTAACATTTTCCAAGCATTACTAAAGTCACGAGATTCGGCACCAATTTGTTTTGTATTTTCTAATGCTTTCATTTCATCAGTATCTTTTTCAAAATAGATTGCAGGAAGCATTGATGTTATTGAATCAACAACAATCAAATCAACTCCAGCATTCATTAATCCAACACCTACATCAACCATGTCGCTGATGGTTCTTGCCTGTGAATAAATAAGTTTTTCTGGATCAACACCAAGTGATTTAGCCCAATCCTCAGAGTATGACATTTCAGAATCAATCCAAGCACAAACCTTTCCTTCTTTTTGTGCAAGAGCAATCATCTGTAAACACATTGAAGATTTTGCAGAAGACTTACTTCCCCAAATTAAAACCTGCCTACCATATGGAAGTCCTCCACCAAGTGCACGATTTAATCCAAAACTAGGTGTAGGTTGATATTCAAAATTTATCCCCACTCCATTACCAAGTCTTTTACGTAACTTAGGATCTAACTGTGATAATACTTCTTCTACGCTAACCATTGATATCCTCCAAGATTACGGTTCCGTCTTTTGTTTTGCCCAAAGTAAATTTATAAGCATGTCCCTCTTCTAATTTCATATAAGCCTGTGCAAATGATGTTGGAAATACCATAACTGAATGTAGGTCTCTTGATGTATCTGCCAAAGTTAGTGATGCCATTTTTTTGCCTGCTTTTGTTATTCTAGGTTTAAATGATACCACATACATCTCTTCATTTGTAAACGGTAATTGCTTATAGTTTAAAAACTTAACCAAGGCACTTGATGATCCTTTAATTTGATCAACTGGTATTGCAGAAAGAATTCTATTATCATTAACAAGAATCAAATATGTTTGTCCAGTTTCAATAGTTGTTTGTTCTTCATCAAATATTCCAACACTACCAGTTTTATCTAGCACTTCAACTCTAGACCAACCCTTACTTCTTTTAATACTTTTTACCATGCCCATAATAACAAATGAACCCTTTTCATCATAATCTTCTATTTCTTTTATAAAGGCATGATAATGTGCGGGAAGACTAACATTAAATTCTGGTAAGTTTAAAACTTCATATAAGTTTTGACGAATGTCTTCATCGTTTCTAGGGTTATCAGAAAATGTAGCAGCACCAATAAGTTTCAGTGCATTAAGTGCTCTACTGTTTACACCATTACCTTTAGTAAAAGTAAACTCTTCTAACTCTTTATATGAATTAAATGGTCTGGCATCAATATACTTTTTAGCAATATTGTCAGATATATACTTAATAGCAGAAAGACCAAACCTAATTCCTTTACCTTCAATTTTAAAATCTATATCAGAGTCATTAATATGTGGTAACTTAACTGGAATACCCATTCTTTTTGCTTCAATTAAATATTCAGTACGAGTATCCTTATTGCTTTCATTTTTAAGCAAAGCAAACATAAACTCAAGTGGATAATAATACTTTAACCACGCTGTCCAATACGAGAGCGTAGAGTAAGCAACTGCATGAGACTTGTTGAACGAATATCCCGCATGTGCCTCAAAGTCATGCCAAAGATCACGAGCAACGTTGGGAGCAACATACTTAGAAGCACCCTCAACAAACTTTTCTTTAAAAACATCAAACTCCCTCGCATCTTTCTTTTTACCAATAATCTTTCTAACCTTATCTGCATCGGCCATTGTCATGCCACCAAGGTGCACGCAAGCCTGCATAACTTGTTCCTGATACAAAACACATCCATAAGTATCAGATGTAAATTCTTTCATTACTTGATGCACATAAGATACATTTTGTTTACCATGCTTACGAGCCAAATAATCTTTACCAATAGTATTCATTGCACCTGGTCTAACTAGTGCGTTAGATGCAGCAAGTTCATTTAGATTTTTAACACCCATCTTAACCAATAAGTTTGTGTATGGTGTTGCTTCACATTGAAACACACCTTTTGTATATCCATCAGAAAGCATTTCATAAACTTTAGGATCTTCCATATTAATTTTTAATGGATCTATATCTACATAGTGATTTTCTTTAATCATACTTATAGCATCTTTAATAACACTTAAAGTTTTCAAACCAAGTGCATCTATTTTAATTAAACCAATTCTTTCGGCTTCTTCCATATCAATACCAACTACTGGAATTCTTTCATCGCTTCCAGGTGATGACCTTGTTTCTAGTGGTGCATATCTAAAAATAGGATTCTTACTTGTTACAACACCTGCGGCATGAATACCAGTTCCACGAATTCTTCCACGTAGTTGTTCTCCATAAACTTGTACTTCTGGATATTTTTCTCTAAACCAATCTGTTGATCTTGAACTACAGTATTCTTCCCATGTGTCCACTAACTTTAAAACTTTGTTAACATCTGACAAAGGAATATTTAAAACTCTTGATACGTCTCTAACAACACCTTTATCTTTAAATTGTAAAAATGTAGCAATAGATGCAACGTGTCTATACTGTCTAACTAGATAATCTTTTACCTCATCACGACGTGAGTCTTGAATATCTGTATCAATATCTGGAAAATCATTACGTTCTGGATTAATAAATCTAAAGAAAAGTAAACCATGTTTAATTGGATCAATATCTGTAATATTTAAAGCATAGCATAAAAGTGATCCAGCAGAAGATCCTCGACCAGGACCAACCATGATTCCTTCTTTTTTAGCCCAGTTAATCATGCTTTGCACAACTAGAAAATATGGACCAAACTTTTTATCTTTAATTACCTTTAACTCATCATTAAGTCTTTCTACATATACAGGATCTTCTAACAAACCTTTATCTTTTAAACCCTGCATTGCAATGTCTTTTAATTCTTTATCTGGGTTTCTATATTGAACTGGTAATAAGTCCAAGCCTTCTTGTAAGTCATAGTCTTCTACCTTATTGGCAATCTCTATAGTATTAGAGTATATGTCTTCTCTGAATATACCCTGCTTTTCCATGGCAGATTTAATTTCTTCGTAACTTAACAAATGTATGTCAAATTTATTAAATGTTATCTGTCTATCCTTGCCGTACAGATAATCTAAACGCTCCATCATATCTTTATGCTTTTTAGACTTATCGTATGTATGATCTTTTTCTACTTTAGCATGTGTGTTTAACAGCAGTTTAAATTCTTGCACTTCTCTTTGTTCTTTGCAACTATGGTGACAGTCTGGGGTAACAACTACTTTTACACCAAATTCGTCAGCAAGAGCAATAAGTTGTTTGTTTATCTCAGCAGGATTATGTGGCATTACTTCAATATAATAATCATCTTTAAAAGTATCTTTAAACCATTCAATGTATTTTTTTGCTACTGCAAATGCATTTTCTTCCAAGGCTTTAACAAGCACACTACTTGGACAAGCAGATGTAACTATAATACCTTCTGAATATTGTTTTAATATTTCAAAATCAAATCTTGGTTTTTTAAAATATCCTTCAGTCCAAGCAATTTCATTTATTTTATTTAAGTTTTCTAAACCAATCTTATTTTTAGCGAGAAGGACTATATGGTTATAGACTAAATCAAGTTGACCGTCTCTCTCAGACTTGTCTCTTGTATCAAATCTATCTTGACACATATAGCCCTCTACGCCAAGAATAGGCTTAACGTTCTTTGCTTTTGCACCTCGATACAGTTCTCTATGCCCAGATAAGGTTCCGTGATCTGTGATTGCAATTGCTTGCATACCCAAATCAACTGCACGGTCTATATATTCTTCTGGAGTAGCAACACCATCAAATAATGAATAGTGTGTGTGAACGTGTAAGCCTACATAACTCATCTATTACCAGTCAGTGTTTGTTGACGAAGTAGTAGATGGAGAATCAAACCCCAAGTAGAAAGCCTCTTGTTCTGCATAAGGAACTTTCTTAAGAGCCAATTCTAATGGATGAGGTTCAATACCTTCCCAATTAAACGGTTCTGTATCTGGAGCAGATGGAATAAGAGTGTAACTAGTTTCAGTTCCCTGACCGTTACGCTTTAACTTCCATGTAATATTTGAAATGCTTCCTGTTTCTAAAGCATATTCACGAATTGTATTAAAGGATGATTGCTTGCTTAGCCCCATAGACCAAATTGCAACATATGGTGCTTCAATGCCATCGTCTACAAGAACGTTGCAGTAGAAACGAAGACGGCCTCTCCAGCCAGCCTTTGGATCTTTACGATGCATTTCTTCAGCCCAATCGCGGCCTTCTGTTTCCATTGTATCTACAGCACGACGCTTGTAGTCTTTTGGATTTACGTGTTCCCTAACAACTAGTGCTAGTCCACGTTTTTCATTATAGTTAGCAGAATCTTCATCAAGTTCTTCAATGAATCTGATTTTTGCTGATTGACCATCTGCAAGTTTTAACCACTTTACTTTTGATCCTGTACCTTCATATTTTGGTTTGTCGAGCAGGGCGTTGATATTTTTTAATCCCTTTACTACGCTCATTCGTTCTCCTTTGTTTGTTCTATTCTATTTTAGCATAGCGATTATAGAGTTGTCAAATCTAAATTCAAGTTTCTTTATAGATTCGTCATCCATGTCGCCAATATCTTTGTACTGCTTTTCTAACTTTATTACACCAACACGAGAGCCAAGTTTTTCCATAAGCCTGTCTTTCATGTTATTTCCTGCTTCATCATTGTCTGCAATAACAATAATATCATTAAAATATTTTTTAAGCAACTCTACCTGTTGACTAGATATTGTTGCCCCAAGTGTTGCAACTGCTGGAAATCCAACTTGATCTAATCTTATAACATCAAAAGAAGATTCTACCACATAAACTTTATTAGCAGCCTTAACTCTATTAAGATTAAATAATGTTTTAGATTTTGGCATACCTGGAGTATTTTTAAATTCTTTTCCATCAATAGATCTTCCAACAAAACCTATCATCATTCCGTCTGGTGAGTGAACTGGTATTGTTACCATATCTTGTTTTTCAGAATAACCCAAATTAAACTTAACTATTGATTCTTGAGTTACTTTTCTTTTAGCATAATATTCTATTGCCCTTGAAGACTCTAAAGCCTGATTATTTAATCTTTTAATTATTAACTCGTCAAACTGAACAAAATCTGGTTTAACAGATAACTTTTTATTAATCTGTTTTTCAATATCCATATTCTGTTCTTTGTCTTTAATAAATCTCACGGATTCAAAATATGTTCTACCTGTAATATGCATTACAAACTCAATTAAATCTGCTATTTTATTACAAGAGAAACAAAAAAACATTCCAGTGTTCATGTTAACTTCGCCTGCTGGAGTTCTATGATTATTATGAAACGGACAAAATACAATAAATTCAGAGCCTACTTGTGACTCAATGTTTAAACCTGATCCTTCAATGACTCTTTCAATTTGTTCTTTCGTGTATATATTGGTGTTGCCTGACTTATTCCGTCTATCCATTCACTCTTTCTCTTTCCTACATATATTCCGTATATTGTTATTTCAAACTCAAAACTTTTTGTCTTTAGATTATAGTCTATCGTAAAGTCAGGTTCTATGTCAAATTTTGGCACATAACCAGATAGCCTCATCTCTGATACTAGCAGTTTTACATATTCAGATTTAAGCCTTTCAATGGCTGAATCATCGTGTATGGTTCCACTGAGGTTAAAGTTCTTGATAGGTTTATGATGATAATTGTCCACATACTATTATAACTGCTTATCTTCATAATCTTTGTATCTGTAATACCCTTTATCAAAGTCTACCTGAACAAGGAACTCACCCATAAATCCATTTCTGTTCTTTCTGAAAGCACATTCGATAATGTCACTATTGGATGCACGACCAAGTGCCATTACCCAATCAGCATCATATGCAATCTGTCTAGACCATGCAGTTTGACCCAATGTTGGGACACTGCTCAAATCGTTTACATCGTCTGGAGTTGCAGAAGATATTGCAATAATAGGAATCTCTTCACCAATAGCCATAAGTTTAAGTTCTCTTGAAAGGTTTTTCATTCGTACCGTTTCGTTGTCAGACCTTTGGTTTGGACTCATAAGTTGTAAATAATCAACAATAACAAAGTCTGGTTTATACTGATCTATCTTTCCACGAAGTACTGATGGATTAATCTCTCCACCATTGTCATTTGAGATAATATGAAATTCTGGTTTCCCTGAAATTTTATTTGCATGCCACTTATTAAACATGTCAAGTTCAATTTCACCCTTGCTTAATTTTCTGTGTGACCAAAGTCCTTCTCCCATGATCGTGTAGACACGATTTCTGACTTCTGCTTCACCCATTTCTAAAGATATGATCAGTGGAGATTTGCCTTGTTTCCAGGCCTGTACGGCAAAATAAAGGGCTAACCAAGACTTACCTATACCTGGGTATGCAAGAAACACTCCCAGTTGCCCTGGCATGATTCCTGACGGTAAGTAGTTATCAAACCCTGGAAGCCCAGTGGTAATTCCTACCAAACCAAGTTCTTGTTGTTTTTTAAGATTTTCAAAATATGCAATAGCAGACTGTAGGTCAGTGACATCAATATCACGGATGGCGGAAGTGTTCTTTTTTAATTCTGAGGTTTTTGTAATAAGATTATTTAATGCTTCTGTACCTTTGTTTTCTGAAACATTAGATGCGGCAGATCTTAATATATCTTTAAGGCTATCATTTAAATATTCAACTTGTAGTTCTTCTAAATGATGTTTTGTTGATCCTACATTTTCTACTGGCTTAAAGTCTCTAAATTTTTCTACGACAAGGGATACTGGTGGAACTGTAGAGTTTTGTTCAAAGTATATTCTAATAAAGTTCCAAATATCATTATGGGTTTTTAACAGATTGTCAACATTGTTTTGAAGCAGAACATGTAATTGTTTGTCTTGTAGTACTGCAGAAATTACCTTTGCTTCAACATTATTCACTTAGCCACTCCTTTGCTTTTTTTCGTCTTTCTAATCTTTCAAAGTTATCTTTTTCTTTATCTATTTTAGCATTCCAAATTTTTTCAGCATTGTATGAAAAATAATTCCAACTAGGACTTTGTGCTACCTTAAAATAATATTCAAGTAAATCATAGCATGTACCTAATCCGTATGATTCTATAAGGGCATCAGCAGACCACTGCTCTGTCCATTTATTTATTGATGGCTGTTGCCCATACTTAACCTTATGGTGTTTAGCGTATGTTCCTAGCAAAGCCATTCGGTCTTTGCGTTCAGCCACTAATCGATTATTTCTGCTTTTGCTTCGTTAATTTTTTCAGTAAGTTTACTTTCAACAAAACCATAAACTCTTTCAAATGCTTCGCTAGTAGTTTCTCCGTCTTTCTTAGAATCTACCACACCAAGATCTAATCTTAGTGATTGAAAATTACCTAGATTTAATGTATAACCAAGAGTAATAGAAACCTTGGTATTATCGTTTTCTTGCATACCCACTCCTTATTGCTAGTTAATCGATTCGTTCCAAATTGGAATAAATCTACCGTCTTCTGTCTTCGTATATTTAAGTATACCATCACCCATTCTTCTAGTCAACTCTTGCGTACTAGGAGTAATATCATTTGTAATTAAATTATCTTTCCTTGGTCTACCTATATGGTACGAAGCAAGTATATCACGTATGTCTTTTACTTGTGATTCTGAATAATATGATCTTACTTGCCATCCTCGTGCCCCGCCTTTTTGTGATCCAGTAGGGAATGGTATAATCCCTCGTCTCATTAAAGAAGGCATATATTTTTTATGTCTATTTACTAATTCAGCCGTTTCTCTAACTGTATATGCACGTTCTCTTTTATTTTTAAAATCAGAAATTAAACAACTTTCAATTCTATCTTTATTAATATTATATACAGACATGATTCCGTTGGATTTATTAAAATGGTGAATCCTTACTAACTCACCGTTTAAGAACCAAACCTTTTTATTGCCAGGTATTACAGGGGCGAGATTGTATGCTTCGCTCTCAAGATTTCCTTTTCTAACAGCCATGATCCTCCTATGACGCTCTGTGGTGGGTTCATAAACTCTCTTGTCCCACAAGACATGCAATATAATTCTAGATGAAGACGAGAACTATAAAGTCTATCAAGAAACATTCTTCCTTTACATTTTTTACATTCTAACATTAATTAGGAATTCCAAGTGCAATTATATTGATACCAATAGAAACATTGCCACTTGTTTTAAACTTTACAACTCCATCCACTTTTGACACTGTAACATTTTTTAACACTACAGAAATGTCAGATCCAGCAGAAGTACCATCAATATTTATTGGGGTAGCAGTAACAATTGGGGCATACTTAAATCCAGAATAACTTAAAGAAAATGGAAGTTCGTTTCCAGCACTAACTGTACTATTATTTGCAACCTCTACATATCCACCAACCATTCTCATTTCAGATGATTTCACATCTTGTTTTCCAGAAGAAATAGTATCTATTGTCATATATTTATTAAGTGATGGTGAAACTTGGGTAGATAATGTATTTAAAGTATCTGCTATTTGATACATATAAGCAACATCAAGTGGTTGACCACGATTTGGGAGAGGTATTCTAGCCATAGTTATTCTATTATACCACTAAAGGGCTTGCTCAGTACTAATTAGATATGTGGCAGCATCAAAGGCTTGTTTAATTTGTGTAACTTTTTGTACTCTAAACTTCATGTGCGTTGGTCCTGTAGATGGATATTTCATATCGTACTTACCATTAGAAATACCAACCCAGATCCAACTACCATAACTTCCACTTGTTTTCCATTGAACATAAACATCAAAACTCTTAAGTGATCCTTCATAAACTTGTGTTAACTTTTGTTCATCAGTTGGGTTTGTAATTAATAATGATGGCATTGTCCAAGTAATTGCAGCCGTATGGTTTGAATCATCTATATAAACATTATGAGGAATACTTGTTCCTGCAATATCTTCAATATCAAAACCAACTTCATCAAACGTACTTGTTGATTCTAGTTTATGTATTGGTGACCAATGTGAAGACCTATTCTTATCTTCAGAAACAATTCTATATCTCATTTGATAAAATAGTTCATCATTATTTCCTATATAATTAGGTAAATCTTTTTTTAATATTCTAACTTTTTTTATATTTTGATCTACCATTATTCAACATCCATAGCAAACCTAAACTCTATGTAGTTGCTAGTATTAGGACTTTTTACAATTGGTAATGAATCTATATTTCTTACAACTGTATAACCTGTTAAACCATATGCTGGATTTATATTGTTTTTGCTTTCAACTCTCAGGGCATCTAGTGCTACATAGTAAGAATCATCTACAGTATTAGCAGTTGATGCACCAGTAAGAACTTGAGCATAAACTTTAATTGTATCAACAGATTTCCAAGGAAAACCCTGAGTTGTGTTTAGATCTTTAAGTTCTTTATTTACAACAAAATATCTGTTTACATCAAAATCATAAGCAGAGTCATCGTTAACATGATCAACTCTTGCTTCCATTCTTGCATACGCACCAGGAGTATTAGATGCAGAAAACTCTACTAAAATTCGAGCAGCAATTTTTGATGTATTGATGTCTGCATCACTACCATCTTTATTTAAAACACTAAAAGCAAGTCTGAGTTCATCAGAGGTAGAATATTTTGAAAGGTTTGCGGATGTTCCAGATAACTGAATAAAGTTACCAGCACCAACTAGTGTTCCTGTTGATCCAGAAAATGTTGAAGAGTCTCCTCTCATTAAAACCATGTTGTTTAAAAATCTTGATCTTTCATTCTTTTCATACCTAGATGTATTTAAGAAAATAGTATTATCTGCATTAGTTTGAAAAATATCTAACTCTAAAGATGATCCGTTAACAGTAAAGTAATCTTTAACAACGTTTAGAATCAATGGATCATCTAATGGTTCTGCAACAATGTTTAAAGTATTAGATCCATTAATAGTCCAGTTTTCTGATTGAGTAAAGGATAGCAAAGATTTGCTATCGCTAGAGTTCAATAATCGATTAAAGCCTGCAGAGTATATTCCAACCTCAGTTATTTCATATCTTTCTTCTGTTGGTAATTCTGCAGTAAGCACAATCTTTGATATACCGTCTTCATTTACTATACCCCTTGAAGAAACTGGTACTCTAAACATTTCAAAATCTAGTTCTGTCTTATTTGAATAGTCTGGCTTTGTACCGCTAACGTATGGCTCTAAAGGCCTTGCACCGCAACCAACAGCGATATATGAAGCATATGAGGGAACTTGACCAAGTAGGTACTTCAATATTATATTTTTGCCAGTACTAGTAATCACTTAAATCTCCTATATTATATTGTATCATAATAGCCGCTTCCACTAGTTAGTATATTTATCTCTATTTGTTCATCATCTTCAATATTAACTAGTTCTAGAACTAAATCTCCTGTTGATGATTCTATATAAACGTTTACACCATTGTTACCATTTGCAACATTTGGTATCTTTTGATCAAGAACAATTGTAAAGTTTTTAAAGTACTCATAAGATGTTTGAAAAACTGGGGCTAAGGTGTAAGAATTATAACTTTGTAATATTTTATTAGAATTGTATATATTGTCATAAACAAGTTTAGAGCCAAACACCGTATCATTTCTATCAATATTAATAATTTCTTGTCCACCAATATCTTCAAATATTAAATTAGACATAGTCTCTATAGATACTTCTTCGTCTCCCACTATGATGTATTGCGGCTCTGCAACCTTAACCAAAGAACTATCTGATGAATTAGAGTATATTATTTGTGGTGTATTTGGAATTGAATCACTCATCTGCTACCTCATAACAATATAACTTCATTGTTGGACCCTGTGCTGATCTTGCATACTCAATATTATAAACAACAAATCTTTTATTTTCTGATGCTATGATATCTTCATTATTGGCATTTTTATAATATACGTTAACTATGTCTCCAAGTTGAATTGTTGGCATAGCAAATATTTCTAATCCAATTGCATTTTTAGGATCTATAGTTTTATTAACAATCCATCCAAGCAATGCTTCGGCATCATCTCTTGATTGTATGTATGGAGTATCCATTGTAAATTCTTTAGTGCCATATTTAGATTTACTTATTTTTAACTTATTATATTTATCTTTAGATTCAGTATTTGATTTTATAACTTGATCATCTAAATATTGTGTTTTAATATAGTTAGAGTTTTCTTTATAATAATCTTCAACTGTTAAAGTATGGTTTGTTGATTGAGTAAACGCAACTCCTTGAATTCTTAAATAATTACCAGATGTTTCATCTAGCGTTAAGACAGTATCAGTTGCATTAAAAATTAAAAATTCTGCACCGTAAGCATCTGGTAAAAATCCAGAAACTGTATAACCCTTTATTTTATTAAAAGTTGGAGATATTTTAGAATATAGTGCTGGATATGCTTTATCAAACTTGATATTAAAATATGCACACTCTCTCATAATAGAACCAAACTCATCAAAATAAAAATTGTAAGATGGAGGCTCTGAGGGACTTATGCCAGAAAGGTATGTTGACTGTATTACAGAACTTAAAGCGTACTTTCTAAATGCATCACTAGATGTGAGTTCTTGATTATCAAATATTTTATTAAATGGTATATCTATATTTTCTGAAACATTTTTAGAATAGTTGCTTCCTAAAGCAAATATGTTTTCAAACATAATTTTAGATGTTCCTCTGGTAAACAAACACATATTATTATAAATAGGAAGTGGGCTTGTGTCATCAACTATGGCAACAATGTTATTATTTATATATAAATAAAACTTTCTTGTTTGTCCAATATCTAAATATTCAACTGCTATGTCATATACGGTTGGATTAGACTCTCCTGTTACCCTGTATTGTCCAGTAAAGTTACCATCATCTACTAATATGTTAGTTGAGCCAGACCATAACTTTACAGGAACAGCCATATCTGTTGCACTATCTTTTCCTATCTTGTAAAACATTAAGTTAGCAATTGTAGAACCATTGGCATATTTATCTATGTTTGTTTCTGTTAATGCTGCGATTTCAAAATAATATCCCACATTGTTTGTAGGGTTAACCATAATTCCTAAGCCACCAGAGCCACCACCTATACTGATATTTTGAGATGGATCAGTTCCAGGAACAACGTAATATGTCATGCTTCCAGTTGGTGTTTGACCTCTAACCTCATTGTTTTCAACCTTACCAATAATTCTTAATCTAGTTCCAAAATGTTTAAATTTGCTGCTTAGTGGTTTATAAACATAGTTAATATAATTAATTGGTTTTTGTTCAAAGTTAAACGATGGCCCAGTCATAACCAATGCAGATGATTGAATGTTTCCAGATTTTTTATTAATTGAATTTTTATTATCATACTCTGAAGTATAAGAACTTGATAAAAAGTTTTTAATAATACCAGTTCTAGTTGTTTGTTTTGCTATGCTATCGCTAACACCAGCAGCACCAACTACAACTGTTTTGTCTAATGTTTTATTTGCAAACAAATATTCAGAATACATGTTACAACTTTTTACGTTGTCTCCACTAGTCCAATATGGGTTTAATCCAGCATGATGACTTGTGACCTCTGTTCCAAATTGACCTCTTCCATTCTTTATTACATCACCATCTTTTAAAACTTTTACACCATTTACTTCTACATAATCCAATTCTGTATAAATTCTAATTAATCCAGTTGGATACATTTTTCCGTTAAAGGGTAACTGAGAAAAATAATTCTCATAATCTTCAACATTAGTTATCCAAATATTTCCTATTCCAGAAACATTATATTCAACTGCATCGTACCTAATAACCTCACCATTTGAATAAAAATATCCATTATAGTTGCTGATCCAATATATGTTTTCTCCAAGATCAATGGTATTATTTAACAATACATTGTGACTAATTGATGGAACATCACTTGACAAAGATGATCCTAGCGGTATTGCTGCTAAAACATATGACGACATAGATGCGGCAGACTCATTTACAGTTTTTGTATTGCCCTTTCCAGAAACTTCCCATAACAATGTTGGCTTGTATATCCAAGTTTTTTCTTTATCAATTAACGTTGCTTGCTTGATTGATCCTAAAGTTTTTTGAATATATCTAGTAGTATAATTAATTTTACCAGAATTCAAAACCTTTGTATCCACTATTGAAGCATTTAATATATTTTCTTTATTATTTATTTGATTATTTTTAGAGCCATAAAGAGTGATGTCTGATAACCTGTCTGTTATTTTTGGTACAGTATAGTTTTTGCTCATTACAACTAGATCATTTTCTTCATTAAAAAACATAGAAGATTGAGAAGATATTGCTAAATCATTTAAAACCTGTGCAATATTTTTTTCTTCATTACAAAAAAAGAAAGGAATAATAAGTTCTTGTTCATTTTCAATTTTTTTAAATATGTAATTAGAGAAACCAGCGTAGTCTAATAATGTTGAAACTACAAAACTTAAAGACACATTTGTTAAAAATAAACTAGGAGCATTTATCTGCTCTAGATAAAAATATAAATCTCTTAACTCTATAGAGGTTTTACCATTCTTTACATCTGTTTGCGGTATGGAATCTGAGTATAGTTTTTTTAACGGTATGTGCTCATAAATATTATTAATAGTCTCTACACTTTCATAAAAACTAAATTTAACATTATTATTTAAATAGTTATGAACAATGCTATTTGTATTGTTTTTATTAAAAGACATATCTGGATCAATTAATTCTAGGTTGCCAGTAGATGCCAAAAGTTGTCCTACTGGTAGTCCGTTTGTGCTTAAATCAGATATTGATTTATTTATTGTATAGGTAGTGACATTATCTGTTATGTCTACCAACAATCTAGGAGACAACTCAATTAAATCAAAGACACTGTCAAACTTATTCATTGTGCTTACTACAACTCTTATTCCATTTATATATTGAAATTCTTTATAAGATATGCTATTTGTATTAGCATTGTTATAGGATATTACGTTTACTAGTTCTGTTACCGTGGAAGTTTTATCTATTTCTTTTTCTAGTAAGCCCCACCCATATTCTGGAATAAACAAGTCATAGTCAAATCCATTATAAATATGAAGAGTTCCAAGTTGATTATTATTATTAACTAAATAAGCATGTCCATATGAAGATGTTGTTGGCAACAGTGCTGTAGATGAAATAGTTTCAATTAAAGAAAAGGTATCAATATATTTTAATGGAGTGAGTAGTCCGTATTTTAATTCAACGTGCCCATCAGATTTAATAATATTACTGCCATCTGATCTTGTAGAAGTTTCATCAAAATTAATTATATCCGTCCAAATATTATTATTAAGTATCTGAACCTTCCAAGTACTTGGAGTTGTCTGATTGCTGTATCCATAAAATGGATCACTTATACTTTCAGACACTGTTGAAAATGGACCTAAATCAATTTCTCCAATATTTGTTTGCATCTTAATAACAATTCTATTAACTGGAATACTATCTTTATACACCACAAACGGCGATGCATCATCTATATAATTTTTATTGTTTGAAATATTTTTAGCAATACCTCTTTCAATGTTGTCTTCTGTTCTATAAGAACTCCAATATTTAAAATAATCTCTTTTATCTGACATATAATATCTTGGTCTATTGGCCAAATAAGAATTTGAATTATGAAAATATTTATTATTGAAGTATTGTATTTTATTTATTCCAGATCTTGGTCTAAATTTATTAAAACAATCCTCTAAAGAAAATAACTGCCCTTCTTTTTCTTTAATAGATGTAAAAAGTTGCGGTTCGTCTGAATCGTCGTATCCACCATCTACTACTATGTCAGCATTAGTTGCATCTGTATAAAAATTGCCGCTATCATTGGGATCATAAAAATTAATAATATTTTTATATTTAGACGAACTTTCTAATGGACGATGTCTGTAGTTTCCAATTTTAAATAAGTTTTCTGCATTATTAAAATTCCATTCTGCTAAAACTAATCCTTTAATGTTTACACTTTCAGATCCTTCAAAAACTCCTCTAATGTTGTCATTTTCAAACATTATACTTCTTCCAAAGATATAGTTACGTCCCACAAGTCGTGTGTATTAGAACCTCTTTTGTTTACGTTATATGAAAAATCAGTTATAAAAACTTCTTTAACTTCTTGATATTCATTAAGCCTTCCCATTACGTTATCTTGTCCTTGAAAAGCATTATATTTATCATAAGCAAGAAATAAATAAAATGATCCAGGACTTTCTAAGTACCAGTTTAGTAATTCATTTCCTCCTGCTCCACCATCTACTGTGTATCTTTTTAATTCACTTTCTTCTTTTCCAGTTGTTGTATCAAAATTTATAGTATTTTCAAAAGATCTAGATGGCAGGTTTTGCCAACTTATAGTAAACACACTCTTATCTGCAATAAAAAATGATCTCATCTTTCCATTTATAGTTCTTTCTCTTTGTTCAAGTCTGTTATGTTTAATATCTATAGCACTGCGATTATGATCTGATAATATTAAGAAAATACCATCCGTCAAATTTCCAATCTGTGTTGGATCAGTTCCGATTTCGTATCCAGATGGTACGTGGGTTGGACCATTGGGGCCTGAGACAAGTGTTCCAGGATTATTTGAAAACAACAGTGCTTGTGGTCTACTGTATTTTTTTCTACCAGCAAGGTAATTTAAAGTTGCCATTATATTCTATTCCCCTTGATTCTTTGAGAATCTATTTGCTTAATCTGCATCATTACCGTTCTAGCAATCTCGTTAGGGTTTGCATCAGATTTAACATTAACACTCAAGTTATAATTATACACTGAAGATGATGAAGGATTGTCACCTTTATTAATTGCTCTTAAGTTATCTACCCCGAATTTGTCCACACCATATTTACTTACAATAAATTCACCAGGAGTTAGCATTGCTGGCACGGTATCAGTACCAATTGCAAATCCCCCTGAAGCAAATCTTTGTACTCTTCCACCCATATTCCATTTCTTTGGAACTGCTTTTGCAACTGCTTGTTGCCATGTTTGGGGTGCAAGAGTTTTACCTCCACCCATAATTTTATTGCTAGATGAACTTCCAATACCAAATCCACTTCCACTTCCCATGATGTTTGCAGAAGTAACTGTTGGAAATTTTTTATTAATTACGCTTGATGGGGTTGATGGTTTTGATACAACTCCAGGTGATTTTATACCCTTTGGTGGTTTTTCACTTGTTCCTGAATCTGTTGTAGTTGTGGTTGTAGTAGTTCCATCTGGTAGTGATGGTAAATTGGTTCCAACATACTGTCCAAGTTTATCTAAAATGCCTTGCCATCCAGCATTCATTTTGTTAATTGCATCTAAGGATCCCTGAAGAACACCGTTATATAGTTCTGTTGCAACTTGTGCTGCTTCTATCTTTGTTGCTTGTGTTTCCCATTCTTTCTTTGTCATTCCAGCAAGAGTTAGATTTTTTGCTTGTGCTTCTACCTCTTGATTTATTAAATCTAATTTAACTTGTGCAAGTCTTGACTGTTCTTGTAAAGGTTTAATAGTGTCTTGATCAATTCTATAATTTTGTTCTTTTAATGCTTTTATTTTTTCTTCTAGTTGGTCTCTGGTTAATCCATTACCAGTTAGGGCACTTATCTGTGCGTCCCTTGCTGATTCCATTCCAGTTCTTTGTTGAGCAATTGCATCTGCTGCATTTTGTGCACGAAGTTCTTGAGCCGCTCTTGCTGCTGCATAAATATCTCCTTGAGACAATGCTTCGGCAAGTGATAGTCTACCCTTTTCTTGTCTAGCAATTGTTTCATTAATCTTAGAAATCTTATCAAGTGATTCAAACTGTTTGTCATATTTTTTAGTTATTTCATTAGCCTGATCATCTATAGTTTTTAGTCCATCTTCATATGTAGAAATTTGATAATTATTTACATCTTGAATATTTTGTGCACTCTTTATTTGAATATCAGCGGTATCAATTACTGCTTGTTGTTGATCAATTTCTGCTTGTCTTCTTAACTTCATAAGTTTTTCTTGAACATCAAAATATCTTTGTGCTAAATTATATCCAGGATCAAATGCTTGTGAGTATTGTCCCATTTTTAAGAAACCTTCAATTTTTTTCCTATTGGCTGCTGTTGTGGTGTCAACAATTTTTTTCATATTCTTGCCAAGTTTTTCTGTAGCAACTGCTGCTGCAAAACCAGTGTTTTGAACTGCTTCGTATGCAGTTGCTGAATCCATACCTGCAGCAACTAACTTATTAAATGCTATTGTTTGATTATCTGTATCTGCAATTATTTTTTCTTGACTATCTTGATATGATCCAAGTTCAGCAAAGTTAATAGCAGACTGTAAAGTTTTCATGTCTTTAAATAGACTCTTGTATTTGTTGTAGTCTTCAGGAGATAGGGCAGTAATAAAATCTATAGTGTTTTGATTAGCACCTTGACTTCTAAGGGTTTGTGACAAACCTTTAAATCCTTCAATACCTTCTTTTGCCATTCTTTTTAATGCACTAGCAGAAGAATCCCATCCAGTGGTTAGTTCTTCAGTAGCCTTTCTAGTATCTCTAATCTTTTTTACTAGTTCATCTAGTGGAGATGAAGTTGGTCCTGTGCCTGTCTCGCTACCGTCCTCGCCAGTGGCTGGTGTTGCCAAGGCCTCTGCTTTGGTTAACTGTTGTGCGGCTCCAGTAAAGTATTTATTTGGACTTTGTCCTGGGTTTGCTGCTTGCCATGCCAAAAATTCTTTACTGTTATTTCCTGTAACTTCAGCCATAGTTGTGAGTGTTTGTAAATAAACCTTTTGTTGTTCTGCTGGAAGACTATTAAAATATTCTTGATCTGATCTCAAGGCTTCCATTTCTTTTGCACCAAGGATTGTTGCTGCTACCTCTAAACTTATCTTTCCTTTTTGTGCTTTAATATTTGCTATTGTTTCTTGAAGGTTGTTAGCAATATTTGGATTTTTTTGCAAATATTCTACTGCAACCCCAACGTCTAAGACTTCTCCAGTTTTTGTAATGTCTCCAAAGAAGGTTAACATTTTTTCTGCTTCTTTTGGTGTCTTTGTTTTTATGTCTGCAATAAATTTTGCTTGAGCAGTTTTATTTACACTTCCATCTTTATTGGTAAACATTGACACTGTTGATATTGCTTGGTTTGCAAATTTACCGCCAAAGTTAGCCGTAATATCTAACAGGGCATCTACTGATCCTTGATCTTCTTTAAACATTTCAAACATGCTAACAATTTGCATAGGGTCTATATTGCCACTTGCCATTTCCATCTTAATTTTATATTGTTGTTCTTTAGTTGCTCCAGAACCACCTATAGCGGTTTGTGCTAATGGAACTATGTCTGCCATTGCAGTATCTTTATATTGATTAGTGATTGCTTTGTCCACACCAGTCATCATTGCTTTTTGTACGTTACCGCCAAGCATCGAAGATGCACCACTATAAGATGCACCAATATCAGTTAATAACCCTTTGTTTTCTTCTAATAGAGCAATTCTTCCTGCTTCACGCTCTGCTGTCAGCCTTGCTACTTTTTCTAAATCGTTTGCTGCTTTAGCAATATCAATTCTTTTTTCATATTCTAATTCTAACGAATCCATCATTGCTGTTTGTTGTTCAAGAGCCATCTTTTGCATTGCAACCGCTCCACCTGAAGCAGCACCAATTCTTTTTTGTCTATCACGCAAAGCAAGTGTTCCACCAATTAAAGCACCAGCACCAGCACCAATTGCGGTTCCAATTCCTGGAACAAAACTTCCTGCTGCGGCACCACCAGCAACTGCTGAAGCCATTCCTCCACCAACTGCCAATGCTCCACCGCCAATAAGTCCACCTAATCCAAAACCACCAAACTTAGCAGTATCTTTTCCAGTATATCTTGCAGCATTGCCTATCATTCCAGTTGCACTGTTAGCCTTTTGTCTTGCGTCTTGCATTAATTTAACTCTAATAGCGATTGGATCTTTTTCAAGATTTTCTCCGTTAGGTCCAAGCAGTTCTAACATTTTTGCATTTACCTGAATTCCAAATGAATAATCACCAAGTTGTTCTCCAATATTTGCAGCAATGCTTCTTGCTTGATCAGCAGTCAAAGATCCTGTTACTACACCTGTAGTTAACTGACTTAATAATTGAGATTGAGCACCCGCTCTTCCACCAACTTTCATAGAATCAGTAACTGCAGATATTGTTTGCTTTCCTAAATCTGAATCAACAAAACTTTGTCCAAATGTTGTTTTACCTGTTTGAACTTGAAATGGAGATAGAGAGTTTTTACGACGTTTATCCATAATTTCTGTAGCACTTACTTTGCCTGAGAATTTTGCTAACTCTTCCATTGCCTTAGCACCACTACCTAAGTTTTCAGCAAGTTTCATTGCAGAGTCTTGTGCCTTATCAAAAGCCATTCTTGTAGAAACTATTGCATATGTTAATGCCGCAATACCAACAGTTAGTAATCCAAACTTACTCTGTAGTAGTGGAAGAATCATAGACAAAGCCATAACTGGCATCATAAGTTTTTGTGACATATCTCCAACTTGGCCTGGCATCATAGAACCACCCATTAACAATGCATTAGCACCCATTGCTAATCCACCAACACCAACTCTTCCTCTATTCTTAGTTGTTGGTTTATTATTGTCATTACCGCCAGGATTATATGGTGAAGTTGGGCCAACAATTCCTCTATTCATTGTTGTAAGTTTTGATTGTGGAATTTGCATTGACCCCTGAATAACTGACATGGCTAATTGACGACCAGCACCTTTTGCATCCTTGACTGATTCTTTAACTCCTAATAAAAGTCCTGTGCCAGCATCTTTTCCTATTTTTCTTAATTTTTTAGATGGTGACCTTGCATCTAGTGTTTCACTAAAAGAGTCTCCAATTTGAGTAAATCCATAATCTATACTTTTTTGTCTTACCTTTTGACTAATAGAAGCATACTGACCGCCTCTTTTATATGGTTTACCACTTAAAGGCATTCCAAGTTGTTGTCTAAGTTCTTGATCTCTTTGTGCAACTCCAACTCTTTGACCAGTTGCCCTGTTTGCTTCTCCACCCATCAGTCCCAATGTTGAATAATCTTCTTTTAATGCATCAACTACTCTTTTCATTCTTGGTCTTTTTAATTTTCCACTTGATCCTTTAGCAAAATGTTTTGCTTCTGCATCTGCAACTGCTTTATAAAATTGATCATCTGAGAAAGTTTCAGTTCCTATTTTTCCAATTTCTTCTCCAATTGCTTTTGCAAAAGAACTTGTATCAAGAGTCATTTTTTTAAATAATTTGGGATCTTTTAATACTTCATTTAAAGTTTTTCCCTGTTGTGCGGCCCACTCTTCATAAAATGGACTCATAACTTTTGTTTGTTTGGCTGGATCTAAAAATTCTGATTGAAATAGTTTAGTATCTCCACTTCCTGTGTTATAAGAATGATCTGTGTTAAAGCCATAACGATTATACATAGTTGCTGATTCTGCTTGAGCAAGCATATTCGCCTTACTATATTTTGTTTTTTCATGATATTCTGGATTTTGCGATATTAGTCTCTGTCCTTCTTGATTAATAATATTTAATTGTTCTTGAGTTGCTCTACGTGGTGCACTTCCATGTGCAAACACACTGCCAGCAGACTGGCGGCCTGTACCCTTTGGATTTATTTCTCTTAAATTAAATTCAGCAAGTGCTTGTTGAATTTGTTTTAAACTAAGTATTTGAGTTTTACCTTCTGCTAATGCTCTTTGATTTAGTGTTTCTAACATTTTTGTTAATTGTACATTTGTTTCTTGAGTTGCATTTGCACCAGTACTATATCTATGTAAATATTCAGATAATTTTGATTCTGTTGTTTTTGCATTAGTTGCTATATTTGAATAGTCAGTACCGCCAAAATTAACTGTTTTTATTGATGCTGATCCTTTTATAAAACCAGGTATTTTGTCAGCAATAATTCCTCTAATTAATCCACCAAACTTTTTATTTTGCTTTGCTGGAATTACAGCCTCTCCTGGTGAAAGCATTGCTGGTACTACATCTCCTGCACCCTTTGGTCCAGGTACACTTAATATACCGTTTGCTAATGGCATTCCTGGAGTTTTTGCAATACCCTTGCCAATTGAAAAATTAAGGCTTGCAGCATTTGCTTCCATGTAGGCATTTCTTAATAACTTAACTGCCTGTGCTTCTGCAGTAAACCTTTGCGTTAATGTCATATGTGCTTGATCTAATGATGATGCAACTGCAGCAGCATTTATTTGTGCTTGAGTCAAATAGTTAGTTTGCTCACCTAAATATGTAGTAGAATTTCCAGCCCTGTTAAATACTGACTTTATGCTAACAAACAACTTGATAATGTTTGCAACACCGTTAGCCAACAAACCAAAAGACATCAAGGCTAATGGGCCAATACCAGCAAGAATTGTGGTTAAGTAAACAACAAACTTCTTTGTGCCATCACTCATATCTTCAAAACGTCTTAATATTTTATTAAAAAATTCAATAATTGGTGTTAGTGCTTTTAAAAATTCTGCACCTATTGGGGCTATTACTGTTTTAAGATCTTGAACTTGTTTTTTAAACTTATACATTGGTGATTCAGAAATTTTATTTAATTCTCGTTCAGACAATATGGCAAGTTCTTCTACGGTAGCAGTGGTTAACTCAGCAACAGTTTGTGCTTGAGTGCCCTCTTTAATAACGTTTTGAAATAACGTAGATATACGTGAAAACTGAAACTTACCAAATAGTTGTTCAATTGCTCTAGCACGATTAAGTGGATCTAGTTTGTCTAATGCACTTGCTACGTCTATAACAAGTTTTTTAACATCACCTTGATTTGCATCTACAATTCCTTTTATATTAATGCCAAAACTAGCAAGAAACTCTGATGCTCTTTTACTTGGATTAATAATAGATGCAAGACCAGACTTTAATGCGTTGGCACCTTCTCCAGCCTGAATGCCACCTTCACGCATAGCAGTCATAAAGAATGCTAAGTCTTGAACATCTCCACCAAGTTGTTTAATTACTGGTGCTGCTTTAGGAATTGCTGTTGTTAAATCATCAATACTTAGAATTGTTTGGTTTTCTACTGCGTTTAAAAAGTCAATTTGTTGTGCAGTCTTTTCTGCAGTAATTCCAAAAGTAGAAGTTAAAGAAATTAAAGTGTCCAAAGATTTTTGTTGATCAATGCCACCAAGTACAGCAAGTTTATTTGCTTGGGCAACTTGAACTAATAAATCATTTCCAACTTTACCTGTTGCTGCCACATCGGCAGCCATTTTCATTGTATCTGCTACGGCTACACCATACTTAGTAAATTCATTTGCAAGCATTTTAACATTTTGCAATGCTTCAGTTGTTTCTTTAGTATTTGTAAACATGTCACCGTAAACACGTTTAAATCTAATTGCTTGTTCTTCTAATTCCATAAATGTTTTTGCTGCAACGGAACCAAAATACATTAATGGTACAGTAAAACCAACCATAAGTTGACGACCAGCCCACTGTGTATTTTTACCAAAGTTTAAGAGATTTGTAGATCCTTGTCTTAATAATTGATTAAGTAATGCTTGGCGTTGAGCAGCCATTGCTGTTTTAGTTGCATAATCATTCATATCCAAAGTTAATGGACGAATAGACATTGCCTTGAGAGCACCACTTGCATCTCTACCCATTTTAATATATTGGGTTTGTAGTGTTTTTACATTTTCTCTTGCAACTTTATTGATAGTGTCAAACTCTGTTTTAAATAATTTACCAAAAGTTTTAGTAGAAGCACCAGCGTATCTGAAGTACTCCTTCATTCCAAATTTATTTTTTTCTAAAGCCTCATTAAAAGAATCTGTTGTTGTTTTAATCTTTTTCATTTCGGCATAGAATTTGCCGCTTGCATTAATTTGATTAGTTAAGTTTTGAGCCATGTTCTGAGAAACCGCTGCACCAGCGGCCCCAGATTTGGCCATTGTAGAATAAAAGGCTGATAACTGACGCTGTAAAAGTTTAAGTTGCCTTAACGCTTGATCAGCATCAACACCAATTTTTATATTGGATTCGATATCAGCCATTCATTATTACCTCTTTATTTAGTTTTTATGGTAAATTATTAAGTAATGCTGCATCTGCTAACTTAACTCCAGATGCCTCTTCTATAATTTTATATACCGTTGGAAGATCCATATTTTCTTCTAACGCTGCCAAGTCTTCTGCAATTTCTGGCTTGTATTGTTGCATTGCAATCTGAATACATTCCATTAATATGTTCATTGATTTTTCGTTATCTTCTGCGACCGCTGCTACACCTTCAAATTTCTTCATGAAAGGACGTAGGAGAGAAATTTTCAGTGGTCTTACTTTAACTTTTGTACCATCAATAAGCGTAACTGTTTTTTCTTCGTTAACAGTAGTTGCCATTTTTCCTCCTTATAAGGTTAACCTTAATTATATCACAGAGGACCTATATTTTAACCAACAACCTCTTCATATCCCAAACCATTTCCAATGCCAAACCCTGCTTTCTGTGCTCTTGCTCCACGAAGGTTTGTTATATCATTTGCATCTTTTCCTTTATATAACACTCTTTTTTTCATATCTTCCCAGGCATTATCATTTTTATCTTTATCTATATCTACCCCTTGCATTGCTGCAGAAAACTTTTTATCGTTGCGATCTATTTCTCTTTTCATTTCTAACACAGATATTAACTCTGGCATAGATATTGATGTTTCTAACTCTTCATAATTCTTCCAAGCACCTATTAAAAAAACCTCAGATTCTAGTTTAGCAAGATCTAGGTCGTCCCAGTTAGACCCTTTGTCATTTTCTGACTTTGCTTGTTGCTCTATACTATCTTCTTTATCCTCATTTAGTTTGATACCCGCTGAAAATTCTAAAACTTTATAAAGTTGCTTAATGTCAAAATTATCCTCAATGTCTGTTATGCTATTTGATAACTGAGGATAGAACTGCTGCATTGATATTTTTACACACTCTAAGACTATTTCTAGAGTTTCATCTTCGCCGTCAACTTTAGATATTAACGAAAACTGATCTAATATTTTTTTTAAATATTTTATTTTTGCTGGACCTACTGTTATTTTTGTGCCGTCTACTAACTCAACGATACCCTCTTCATAAATTTTTGTGGCCATTAAACCATTATACCAAATAGAAAAGCCCACCGTTTTATGGGTGGGCTAATCTTGTAAAATTACTTACTAAGCAATTGTACGATCAACAATCTTACCATACATACCGTCATCTAACGGTAACATACGGAAAGTTACGTCAAACATAGATGCTGCATCACGTTTTGCTGATGCTACTACGTTTTCGATTGACAAAGCACGGTATCCGATATAGATACGTTCCTTATCGATTGATGGGTCACCAGTTCCTGGACCAACGGCTACTATACCACGTTCTAGAGGAACGTCGCCTAATTCACCTGAGTTGATGTCGAAACTTTGGCTTCCTGTACCAATACCTGTTGCGGTTGATAATTCATCTAAATCATTTGCGTTTGCTGCTACTGCCACTAGAAGGTTTTCTAGTGTTGCTTCTGCAAATGATGTTGCTAAAGATACTTGCATGCCGTCTTTGAAAAGACGAGCAACGTCAAGAACTTGATCAACTTGAACTTCACCGAAAGATGGTTGGAATGTAAGTTCGATACCATTGCTGGTATAACCTACGTTTGTGAAGTCAACGTCATCAGTCAAAGTATCTTTGTATGATGTTGCTGCTTCAAATGCTGGTAGTGGTCCACCTGCAGTACCGATTGTTTGTGCTAAAGCACCGTCATTGTATGTAAACAATGCGGCTGCACCAACGATAATGTTGTTGGATTGTCCACGAGAATATGCCATTTATTTCACCTCTCCTTGTAAAGGGTTTTCTTATTTAGTTGTAAAGCGATGTTTCCTCAAGGTCAAGTATAACACCATTTTGTTAGCCTTTATGCCAGTCATAATCTAAAATAATCTTGTTTCCTGCATAGGTTCTGGCTGTTCCAAAGTCTATGATGTCTCTAGTCTCTTGAAGTTGGTAGGTTTTAAAGGTGTGAAAATATAGGGGAAGTGACATATCTTTAAGTGCTATTTCTGGACCAGGAATAACCGTATCTTGATTATCTCTTATCCACTTATTTATATCAACTGCAGACTCGTCTAATGAATTTAAAAGATCTTGAATCTTTTGACTTAGAATGATTGTTCTTTCAATTGCATTTCCACCAAAGTTATAAAAATAATACATTATTTGTTCACAATATATATGTGGAAATGTCTTTCTATTCATTCTAAACATCCTGTCATATACTGCAAATGTTCCAAGTGATTGTGGAAAAGATTCAGTTAAAGCATTGATATCTGTTGGAGCAGTTGGAAAAAATGGAATAAGGAAAGTATCTTGTTCATCTAACCCATCAATCGCTGATGTTCCAAAAAACTCACTAATTTTATTTTGTAAATAAGCATTAATTAATGATGGTGGATGATGTATCGTAGCAGCCATTATGCAATCACCGCATTAGCAATCCATTTATATCCAGTTGAATATCCAAAACCTTTGCCATACTTGGCACCTGCTCTTAAATTAGTTTTAAATACTTTTGGATTTTTAATGTAGTCTGATAAACCAGATGACTTTAAAAATGATTGTTTAAAATATTGATTTAAAAATATGTCTAGCACTTCTTCAAATCCACCTTGAGCATCTTCTCCGCCAGGGTTGTTAACTGTAACTGGATTTTTAGTAAACACTGTTTCTCCATTTTCTTCAAATACTAACACCTTAGATTTTTTAGGTCTTATAGTTACTGGTATTCCTTTTTCCATAATTCTTGCTTTATCGTAAAATGGTGTAGTAGATCCATCTTTAACTCTTGATGATTGGCTAAGTGTAGAGTATATTGACAAACCTTGATTGCTTACAGTGTACTCAATATCAAACAATCTTGCATTTGGACTTCCAACTTGATACCATTCATATACGTGCTGCAGAATTGCTGGATCAATTCTTGCATTTAAATCAACAAATTCTTTTAATGTTTGTATAGTCTCACGCCCAAGGTTATTAAGAAACGCTGTCTTTCCACCTTTTATTCCTTCTAAAAATCCAATAGAGTAATCTACAATGTTGTTCATTTCTTTTTTAAATTGTTTATTATCAACTATTATCATAAATCTATCGCCTGACTATCAGACCTTTTAATTACAATCTTATAATATTCTGTTTTTCCAAACAAACCAGAGTATGGGCTTAGTGTTGCAACTTCAAAAATACTTGATTTACCAGCACGAACCCCACCTGTTTCAACATATATAGGGTTACCTTCTCCATCTGATATGTTTGTTATAAGAAGATTAGTTAATGCAATTCCACCATTCATATCATCAAATCTAATATCTGTTGGAACTCTACCGCTCAAAACTTTGTCAAACAAAATTGCTACATTTTGTACTTGTTGCTCTTCTTTATTTCTAAGGTTACCAGATGCAAAGTAACATTTTATATCTTTAAACTTTGACCATTGCTTTTTAATATTACCGTACTGACCTTGCTGAACGGATGAATAGTACACTTCTGCTGTCATAGGGTATAAAAAGTTGTCGTCTAAACATGTCATAGTATTCCTAGTCTAGTAATGTTCTTAGTATATTTTGATAGTATTTGATCAACTATGATATTGCCTGTACCGTTAAATAATTTTTTAGCATTAAATTTAACTTTGTACTGATCTGTTTGATATTCTTCAACATATCTTTTATATTGATCAAGTCTTCCACATTTAATATCATTAACTAACATTTCTGTTGCTGCCTGAATATCTGACGGAATTGTTTTATATCCAGCATCTAGAACTAATGTATAGTCATATCCTGTAGGAAAAGTAACAGTATCCCAACCATAATACCCTAAATCACCGTATGATACTGGAAGATTTGGTAGCGTTTTTTCTAATCTATTTAATGATTCTGTTGAATTGGGAATATATTCTTGTACAGCAGAGTTATCTAATGATAATTTAAAATATCTATCGTTTGTTTCTTCATCAACATCAAAAATTAAAACATCGTTTTCATAAACTCTCAATACCTTATAAGCATTTATCCACAAAGGTATATAATCTAATCCTTCTCCAACTGTTTGAACAATAACTTTTTGATTATAAAAACCATCAACAACGAATGAGTCAATAATTGATCTTGCAATAAGTTCGTTATATTTTGCTTCTGTTATTTCTGAAGCGGTAGTTCCAAGTTTATTAGGGTCAGTATATGGTCTTACTATGTCTAAATTATCTTCAAACACTATTTCTTCATCTGAATTTAAAATCTTAACTTCATATTTTCTGTCAAATTCTATTTTTGATAATGGTATTACATATGTTATTTGTAAGTTTGCTGAAGTTATATTTGATTCTTCAACAAAGTGTTCCACCAAATCCTGTAATCTAAGAGTGTAGATATCTCCACTTGTTGGGACATCAAACTTTAGTGTTAGTGGGTATGGTGGAACCCTTAATGCTTCCATTGTTTATAAGCCGTATTCCCTTGCAACGTCTTCTGGTTTCAAAACTGTAATGTGATTACGTGTTGACCATTCTTTTGCTTCCTCTGCGGATACGTAGTTGATACCAACTTTTACTTGGCCTACACCCATCCAGGATACGTTCTTAGTTGACTTAATTGCAACTTTTTCTTTACCTTGTTTAGGTTCAGCAGGTTTTTCTTTTTTAGTTCTTGGTTGTTTTCCAACACCAATGGCACCAGTTGATAATGGAGCAAGTCCTTCAACAAGGTCTTGAACTGCTTGTTTTTTATCTTCTGGAATTAATGCTTCGCCTGGGGCTAACAATGCTGGTTGGATTTCTTCTATAACTTCTTCTACAATATCTTCAACAACTGCGTCTTGAATAGTATTTTCTTCAACTGTTTCTGGTGTTTGTAGATTTAAATCTTTGTCTAATTCTGACATATATTCCTCCTTGTAGTATTATATCATTTAATTAAATATTAAAGGGAGTAAGAAATTAATCCTACTCCCCTTAAAATTGTATTACAGATTAGGCTATTCGCCTGCTGCATCCGCATAAGCGACTGCATCTAGTTCTTCCCATTGAATACCGAAACGAACGAAAACTGTATATTCTACAGTATCTTTCTTTGGTCTGTATTCGCGGTTAACTGTGATGTCGCGTTGGAAACCCCATACACGGTTAGCAGGGAATGTCAAATCGACATATCCTGCAGGGTAGTAAGGAACTTCTTGAACATCAATTCCGAGTACACGTGTTGTACGTGCTCCTCCGAATGTTTGTGCGTTACCATCAAGGTATGCTTGACGATTTGCTTCTGTACCTGGACCTTTATTTACAAAGGCTTCGGCAATTGCATCGGCAAGAGTACCATTGTTTTTAACAATACCTTGGAAAACGTCTGTACCTGCGTAGAACTTAAGATTATTCTTAAGTGCACGGTACTTACGTGGCATTGCAAGAATTATATCTTGCAGTGTGTTTGTTGTCCAAGCATTTGATACTACGTTGGCTACTGACTCGTGTGCTGCTGAAGTGTTCGCTGTTACTTGATTTACGAAACCGTTCATGATGCTAGTGAAAGCATTTGAACCTGTTCCTGTTCCGTTAATTGCAAGGTCTTCGATATCATTACCGAATGCGTTGGTCATCAATCTTACGATATGATCTTCCAATGCTGCACCTTCAATATTGTCTTCAAGTGCTTCTGATGATACTTCCCAGTCTAAGCGAATTTTCTTTGTAGTTAATTCAACTTTTGAGAATGTTGCACCAGCGTTTGTGTATTCGCCTAAGCCTTGTGAGGCTGCACGGATTACACGTTCTCCAACGTTAACTTTTTCAAGTTCCATTGTGTTTGCTTTCATGGTCACTCTGCGACCATCTTTAGCCAATACAGTTGCGTCCCACACATAGTCTATAAAACGACGTGCTTGTTCAGGGCGTAAGATACCGCTTCCAGTATCACCTGAAGGATTTACTGCGTTAACTCCTGATGTAGAGCCAAATGATGCTTCTGCGATGTTACCTAAAACACCACCGTTTGCATAGTTGCCTGCTACGTTTTCACCAGCATCAGAACCAGATGCGAATGCACCTTGTGCTTGGGCTGTTCCAGGTGCTGTTCCACCTAGATCGCCTGATGTTCCTGGCTGATTTTTAATTATTTCTTCCGACATATATTTCACCTCCACGTGATTTTTCTATCTGAATAGATCGGCTGTTTTGAGGAAACGTCCGCCCCATAGGGATTTCTCAACCATTACTGGTTGTAACTGTACGACCTCGCCGAGATCGCCAGACTTTCGGAAAGCGGTATCAGATTCTACTGATTCCATTCTCTTTCCAAACTCGTTAACTGCACCGTTTGTTTCAACTAGTGCATTTTGTGTATTAACAATTTGTGACTTTGTGTCAGCAACTTGTTTGTTTAAATCTGCAACTTCTGTCTGTAAAGACTTTACTGTTGCAAGTAGATCGCTAAAGGCTGATGTAAGAGTATTCTTAACTTCTGTTACTGCCTCAACAATAACATCGTCTGCTTTAGATACTTCTGTAGCAACTTCTTCAATAACTTCTGCTACTGCTTCAACTGTGTCTGCTTTTTCTGCTTCCACAACTGTTTCCGCTGCTGGTGCATCTTCTGCAACAACTTCTGTAACAGGAGCATCAACTACGGCATCTGCCTCTGGAGCAACCTCAACATTTTCAACTGCAATATCAGATTTTTCAACAATCTCTGCTACTACTTCTGTTGTTTCTGTCATAGGACTTACCTCCTTGGTAATCTTAGAAGTGGTAATGCCTTTAGCACTATCGACTAAGAACTTTATCATATTGATTTTTTCATTATCCGTTTTTTCAACGAATCCTATATTTTTCATTTCATTGCCAGTTGTTGGACTGATTTCTTTTTCATTTTCTGAAACCATAACAATTCCAGTTTCTGAATCCCAAAAAACATTTTCTAAGGTTGTATTATCACCTTTAATTACTGCAACTCCGTCTACTTTTTCAACAGACATAATGTTTGCAAATTCATTTGCTGGAGAGTCTACAAGACTTAACTCAACAAGATCATAATCTTTAATAATTCTAATTTGAGAATCTAACTTCTCATCAAAAGCGTCGTCCCATTTGTTCATTTTTCCACCAATAGAAAAACCTGTTAGTGTGCCATCCAAAACCTTTTCCCATGTGCTTTGAGCACCTTTAGAGACATAAGCGGAAACGAAAACACCGTTATAAAACTTCTTTGACTCTGAATCAAAATATTTGTCTTGCTTAAATGAAACCATTTTGCCTACTGCTAATGGTTGATGCATTTCTCTTATGTTACCTCGAAAGTTTTCAAATGCCTTCATGCTGGCTTCTGTAGTTACAATGTCCATTTGACGATCTAAGTTATCTAATGAGGCAAAGCCTGAAACAATGCGGCGTTGTTTATCAACCTTACTAAAAGGCATAGAAAGGCGGACATTCTCGCCTTCTGTATTCCATTGGGCTTTTAATATAGACATCGTACTATACATTATAGAGCCCTTTTATACACAAGTTATAAACATGTTATAAACAGTGTAACTAGGTTGAAGATCTACCCTCGCCCTTTGGATTTCTACCACTTACAGTTGCAGATCCATCGGACTGATTATTAAGTCTTTCGCCATCTCTTGCACGATTGGCATCATTATTCATAGTCTCTGGTTTGGCTACAAATGGTTCGTCTCCACCGTCTCTTTGTGGAAGACCCAGTGCCACTCTTGCCTCATTAGGCATCATAATCTGTGTTTTTACATATCTTTCAAGAATTTGTGATTGTGCTATTTCATCTGTCAAAGTAAGTTCATTAAACTTAAACTCTAGTACGTCTTGTTTCTCGCGTATGATCTTATTAATTTGTTTTTCTAGTTGAGCCTGTGCTGGTCTGGCTACCTGCTCTTTAAATGTTCTATCTTGAGCCAATGCTGCTGCAATTGCCCCTGAGTCTGATCCACCTAGTTTTGAAAGCGGTACTTGATGTGCCACCAAGATGTCATCACGGTTTTGTTTTCTATATTCCTTAAATGATCCCTCTTGTACCCCAGATTCAATAGGTTCCATCTTAAACTCTACCTTGTTATTTTCTGTATCTCCAGGAAGAGGTATGTACAAAGTTCTATGGTTTTGACCCTTTAATCCAGTTTGTAAAAATCTAAACATCTTGTCTTCTGCGTCTGCAGATAGTTTGGCACCCTTCATAGTTACTACGTATCTTGGAACTGCCTTGTTACCAAAGTAGTCAATATTGTATTGTGAAGCCAGTTGATCACCGTGTAGAGATGATATTGCTGAAATAATGTCTGGAACACCATAGAATGTGTTTAATGGTGAGTATTGTTTAAAATGAATAATTTCGTTTGGTCTACGATCTTCAGTTACTGGGTTTGAATTTGTAGCACCAAAGTTTCTAAAGTAAACTACCTTGTTTGCAATAACCTGTACGTATCCATCTCTTAGTCTGCGACAACGCATTGTGGTTGCTGGAATATGACCAACGTATCCAATTTCACCACGAGTGGTTCTACCAATTTCCATGTATCCATTACCAATTGCTTGAACATCTGTGTATATCTTTTCCATTGTTGTGGTAAAAGAGTCATCTGCGTTTAAACTTTCTAGCCAATCACGTAACTCTACTTTTGCTCTTTCAATTCTGTTTCTTGCACGACTTACTGATTCGTCATTTGAGGAATTCTCTAATTTGAGCATTGTTCTTTTTGATATATCAAAATCATATCCCAAACCTACAATATTTTCAACCTTAGCATCAATGGCTGCATGGTTTGCAAAGGATGTGTCATAGTAGTTGGCAAGTTCATAAACATTCCATGGTGGTGTGATTACGTCAAATAGTCCATAACCATTTCTAAATACGTTACCAGGATTTATCTGATTAGAGCGAGCACCATCAATACCTTGTGGAACTGCAATTGATCTGTCAATATAAGATTGTTGGGTTGTATCTACTAGAGCCTTGGACATTCTTGCTGCACGACGTTTAAAGTTATTATCCAAACCAGAATAGTTTTTTAACTCTTCCCAGTTTTTGCTAAATGGGTCTGAACCAGCAAATGCATTAACTGCTTGTTCGTTTTCGTCTATCCTAGCACCAATAACATAGTTAAATTCTTCACTCATTATTCTTCATCGCCATATTTTGCAATTGTTGCTTTGGCTGCTGCTACTGCACCAAGATCATTAAGGTTAGGGATTAATCCCGCTTTCATTCTATCTACTTGTTCGGAATACTCTTCGTCTGATACTCTTCCCATACCTGGAAAAAATACAGCCTCTCCATCTGGTTCTCCATAATATGCTGCTGTCTTTTTTATTTCGGCTAAAGCGGCAATATCGTGTTTTACGGCTGGTATATTTAAAATATTACCCTCTCCATCAGTGAACCACTTACCATTGGCTCTTTTCCAAACATAAACGCCCCAATCATAGTTCTTTTCAATAAAGGTTATTTTAGAGTCGCCAATTTGGCCTTTCATACGAGGTTTTCTTTTTTTGTTTGGATTTTGATTATTCATAACCATTAGTATACCATATTATGTTGGATTGAGGATATATTGTTGCCACGAAGAACCAATATGAATAGGATTATCGTAACTTTGTGCCAACAACTGTCTTTCTCCATCATTTCCAACAATAATTTTGTTAGTTCCCATGTATGTTTTGTAAATATTTGAAGAAGTATCTCCAAAATCTGAAGAAGATGTCTTAATTAATACACCAAACCACAAATATCCCTGGTTCCAAAAATCCCAATCAAAATCAAATGGTTCCTCTGCTCCAAGCACATACTGCTGCTTTACCTCATCCCAAATTCTAGTAATAGACGATTGTTTTTGTTGCAAACCAGTTAACTTATAATACGATATGTGATTATAGACCAATGGACCGTTTAAACTTATAGATCCAGTAAATGAGTTAAATGTTAAAGCGTTTGCAAAAGATATGCTTAAAAAATACCAGTTTTTATTGTCAATTACTGGATTAGCAACTAGCAGTCCATTTAAATAGTATGATATGCCATTTTGTAATTGACCAGTTTTTGAATCTATCGCGTATATTTTTGCTCTTTGTCCAGAATCGCCATTTGCCACAATATAAAAATTAATAGAAGAGTTTGATGTATTTACTTGAAATATTTGAACTGGCGTGTATGTAAAGTTACTGGTATCATTTTTAATTGCAAGTTGAATGGTAGATACAGAAAATAAAGAGTCTTTGTTTTCATTTATTAGCATACTAATGCCTCTATTTTGATAAGAGTTAAAATCACCTTTTAATTTGATTCCAGAGTACCTGGTTAAATGTAGATACGGATTAGATTTTTTATAAATACTAATTGGATTTTTGCCTTTATAATCGTTATATATTCCATTTTTAATATATGGGTATAACTTAGTGCCAGACTTGGTATTAATGGGTGTAGAAGCATCCTCGTCTAAAGACCTAGATGATAGTTCTAGATTCTTAATCTTTATCTTTCTATTAATAGTTGACTTTACAGAAAAATCTAAATGAACTGATATTGCTAGATCTTCAAATTTTACTGAAGATGGTGGGTAAATAATAGTATCGTTTTGTACTAAAAATATTGTGTTTTGCCAATCTGGATAGTTATCAAGATTTAAAATACCACTCTTTAGTGCTGGTGCAACAGTAGTAAAAGACTCAAACTTTTTATTTAATCCAGTAGTTGTAAACTGAAAAGACACATAGGACTTTACTAAAGAATTTACAGAGTCGTATTCGTAACTTAAATCTGATCTGTTATATTGTAAATCATCATAATTATTATATCCTGTAAAAAGAGAGTTATCTAACACCTCATATGTTTGTTGCAAAGGTGCTGCAAATAGTGCATTTAGGTTACCATATGTCCATCCACCAGCGTCTTCTACTGGTTTAAAGATAGAAGGTGAAGGAAAATTGATGTTATATTGAATATAATCTAAACCATACTCTTTTTTACCAGATGAGTTTGTTATATACTTTGCAAAATACTTTAATGGCACATAGTCTTCCCAGTATCCAGAAACACCTATATCCAAATAATACTTGCCATACCTAACCGATGGCATTAATGTATAACTTGCTAAATCGTTAAACATATGAGCATTAATGTTGCCATTATCTTCAAGTATTCCATTATTCTCAAAATGCGTAGAAAATAACTTGTGATTATTTTTTGTTGAAAATCCAAATCTATACATTTTTTGACTAAAGCAAGAGTCATTGCTATCATTATTTAAAAGTATTAACTTTAAAGCATTCTTATTGCCAAAGAAAGTGGCAATATTTTTTCCAAAGTGTGATGTTATTTTTTCTAGGTCAACACCAATTTCTAAGTATTGATCTACCACATATTGGGTTTGATGTAAAGTTGTTTCTGTTCCAGACACATTAATTTTATAAAATATATCTCCACTATCTGTTGTATATATTTTAAAGAAATCTGAGTTATTTTTATTTTTAATCATAACAAGAGTTGAGTTTAACAAAGATGCTGTTTTAAATATTCCATGAAAAGATTTAATATCATTATTTAAAATATTAAGATTTTCAAATACAAAGGAGCCGTTTTGATCTGCGAAGGTTACAAATGGATAGTCTTCGTCTTGTAGGGTATACAATTCTTCATACCAGTCATTAATATTTTCAACATTTATATTTGGCAAACTATAATCTGGATTACTTAAATAACTACTTGTTACATTTAGGTTATCTATCTTTCCTTGTTGCCATTTTCCAATATTAGGATAATCATAGTTTGTTCCATAATTAGAAAATGAATAATCTATAAATGCTGACTTTCCGCTATATGCAGAATCTATTGACTCAGAAGATTTAACTGCTTGTCCATAAACCCATCTCTTTTTTGCAATTATTTCTGGAACAACGTAAGGATATATTGCAAAACAATCTAATTCAAATGGATATATATCTGTATAGCAATAGAACCCTAACCAATCTTGATCCTTATCAGACTCATCTAACTTAGGTAACAATGTTATCGTTGAATTATCTATGTCAATATCAATAACTTTTTCTCCATTTAAAAATAAAAATACTTTGCTTTCAGAATAAACTATTTGAACTAACATTGGTCTTGACCATTCACCAACATATATTGATTTAAATTGATTTCCAATAACTAATGTTAAAAAGCAATCATCAACGTACAAACCATCATTAGAGTTAATTGGTCCAAATATTCTTTTACTTTCTAAGGTGTCAACCCCAAACCTTAACCACATTTCTACGGTATATGTACTATACCTGCCAAACTCGTTTAAGAATCCAAAACCTGGAAAAATTATAGATGGCTTTGCTGTTTCGTCTTCATTTATATTAGGATATAGTTTAGTAACATTTGATGCACCATAAACTAACGGTACCCCAAAGTTTTGTGCATATATCTTATTATTATTTGCTAAATAATATCCATAATTTATGTCAGATCCATATGATTTTGCAATAATTCCATCTGATGACTCTATTGATATATCGGTTGGTATAGAAACTATTTCTGAACCCATAGAATAATTATTAAACTCTTCAGACCATTGACCCAAAGATAATCCATTAAGCAAAAACTCGTACTCTTCGCTACCGCTTAAACTTGCTGAATATCCTATCTTAATTACCACTTGCATTGTTGTATTTTGGTTTATTTTTTTAAATGTTTCTGATAGTAAAAACCATTTTCCACTTACTGATATTGGTACGTTTTTTAAAACTTCTACAGATTCGCTAGTACTTACATCTGTATATTTAAAACCTATCGCCACAGATTTTAAGTGTAAACTGTTTGAATAAAAATAACAAGATAAAACAAAGGTATCTAAATCTGAGTTAAAATCTAAAAAATTTATAACATTATTGCTAGTTAATGTAGCAACTTTGTCTAATGTTGTTGAGGGTACACCAACCATTTTATATAATGATTCAGAAATAAATGGTTGAGTTGGCAAACTTGTTTCTTCTGAAATAGTGCCATTAGTTATGTCCCAAAGACTAATATCTTTATCTGTATTGTTTAACAACATTACATAGTCTGATTTATCGTCTAATGCCCACAATGCTACTGGATGCTCTGAAAAAATTTTTTCTGCATAAAGATTTGATGGGTTAGACATAGGTTCTCCTAGTCTATTTTATCACACAATACGTGTAAACCAACGAGGTAATGTAAACCTTGTTCCCTTAATTATTGGCTTAACACCATGAACAAAATCTGGATTATCTGGAAAACATAACAAATCTCCAGGCTCTGGCTTAAAAGACATTTCATATTTTGGAAAGTAAATGTCTCCTCCTTCATAGTCATTGTTTAAATAAATTAAAGTTGCTATATCATTTGGTCTTGAAGCATCAAAATGCTCGTGCATACCTTTTCCTTCAACAAATTTTGCTATATGAGTTTTTTCATCAATAAAGTGATCAAACTTAGATTGGTAGTTATTTAAAACAAAAGAATAAACCATTAACGCAGTTTCTTGAATTGTATCCAGTAAGTCGCTATCCAAACCTTCTATTTCATGATAGGTGTGAACGGTAAACTCTTGTTCTTCGTTACCATAGTTAGAAAATAGTTCAGAATGTTTTTTTGCATAATCTGCTACCAAACCTGCTTCTTGAGGATCCATGAATCCTTTAATGTACTTAATTTGAGACTTTAAATCTTCCATACTTAACCTACCTTTATTTCACATACATCTGTAGTGCAGTATGCCTCACCCTGTGCTTCTAGATTCTCTACTCCATCATAGATAGCGTCCCAGTTGATTTTAGCAATCTGTCCCACATAACTATTATACTCTTCCTCTGTAATTTCTGTATAAGGTTGTTGTGGATATACCGTGTTTCCCATTGGCAAAAACGATACAGCCTTTAATTGTCCTTCGTACATGTGTAGTGCTGGAGCAACATGCTTAGACTCTGTCTCTTTATCAAATGAAAGGGTTACAGACACCCCATTGTCAGACCAATATTTTTGAGCAGTTGCAGCAAGTGCAATTTTTTCAAAAAGACTAACATCTTTTTCTGCTCTTTCATGTTCTGAAGCAATTGGAAAATATACAACTTTTGTATTTGCAGATACAACATCATCTTCTATTTTATATCCAGCAGCCTTAAACAAATGAATCATAGGATCAGATTCACCAAATCTAATTGCTCTCATAAAGAACTTTCCACCTGGACCCCAGTGAACTCCTGGAGTTGCACCAGAAAGAATACTTACGCTACCTGATGGTTTTACTGTTGTGACTCTTATTGATTCACGAACACAAAGCCATTCTGAATATTGATGATCATATTTTTTAATATTTAAATATCCCTCATCCATCCATTCACGAACTATAGGCAAACCATGTTTGTCTGAAAAGGAAGCAATGCCTGTAAGCGATGTTCCAATTCTTCTATTGCGTTGCATAATTCCATTTGTTTGTTGCCAATGTGTTGGAACAAGAGTTACCGTCTTACCATAAAGATATGCAAACTTTAAAGTTCTTAAGAAATCTTCTTTATTTTCATGTCTATTTAAATGAACCTCAACCAATGTACACAACTCATATGACTCTAATGGTTGTTCAGCACATGGGTTAAATCCCATTACTCTATAGTCTTTTCCATCTGCTGGATCTTTCAATCTACCGTAATTTCTAGCAACATCTAACCAAATAAAACCTGGTTCTCCATTATTAACTATTAAATCTACATAGTCTTCATACTTAGTTCCAACTGTTGCTGAAATAGAGTTATTAGACATCCAAGCCCAACCTGGATTATTTAAATCAAATGAATTTCTTTCTGGAAAAACCTCTGGATTTTTTAAATTAATAAAGTCTTTATCTCCAGCAGAACCTAGTGCTAAAGTTGCTGATCTACGAACATTTCCTGAAACCACACATGTTCCAATTAAGTTAATTATATCTACTATTGCTCTGGCATCAAGTTTTTCACCAATTCTTCCACCAATTACTTTATCAATTTGATTATGTAATTTAATTAATGGTTCTGGTCCTGACGCTACCCCGCCAAATCCTTTAATTGGAGAACCAAAAGGTCTTATTAAATCATAATTAAATTTTTGTTTTGCTTGACCTGTTCTTAGGTATGAGTTTAATAATAATCTAACAGACTCTACCCAACCTTCTCTAGTGTCTGGAATTTCATAAATTGAATCAACTTCTGATGGTGCATATATTGAAAATTCTTTATCTTGTCCAACGGTATCAAATCCAACCCCAATACCAAGCATGAGAGCGTCCATAACCCACGCAAACAGTGCCCCTGGGTCGTTTCTATCAAGATCCTTAGTAGATACCATGGCACAGTTTTGAAGGGCTGCAGAGTTCCTTTTTTCCATTGTCATGGGGGTTCCAAAAGCCCACATACCACGACCTGGTGGTGTCCATTTAAGATTGAACATACGATCAAATGCTTCTTGAGCAGACTTTTGAGCCTTATAGTCATTCCAAGGTAGTCTATTTTCTTTTGCATGATTCTTTTGTACTGAATACATGCCTTCGATTACACGCTTACAAACTTCGTGCCATCTTTCTTTAGTTCCATCTTCTTTGACGCGGGAATAGGTTCTTATAAAAGTAATTTCACCTAATGAGTTGTTTCCAGCATCGTTAAATCCAAATGGACTATCCATGGTTGTGTATTTTGTTACAAAATCCTCTGGAAGTTTAAAACTAAAAAAGTCTGACATTGATTTCTCCTAATTAAATGAAATTGAATAAGTACTAAGTATAGCAGAGTTTATTAAAATTAAAAACACTACTTTTATTTTATTTGTGCGTTAGTGAAATGACATTGCTGTATGTTGTTTTGGACTACAACGTTCACATAACGTGTATGTGTTTTTAGTATAAGGACATGTAGTTGAACTTAATTTATGTCCAATAACAAAACAGATCAACTTATTCACGGTAGCGGAACCCAGTGTTGAAGTTCGTCACCACTCATATACATAAAAGGAGAAACGTCATAGGCAAGAGTAATTCTTGGTTTATCAAAAGGCCAAGCACCAATACCATGTGGGTGTCCAGTTTCAGACAAGATCACTCTATTGTTTTTATTAACGTTTTCAATTGGTGTTGCATCATGTCCACCAATTTTATAGTATGTAACTGATGGTTCTGCATCTATAGAATAATATCCATGAAAATTAGGAGCACCAGTACCACCCAAATGATCGTGATAATGTGTATCCTCATTAAGCGGTGGCTCTGCCATTGCATCTGTATTAAACCATCCCTGAACCATGTAGTGTTGTTTTTTGTAATCAATACCATAATAATCACATGCTTCTATTGTTAATTCACGTATTGCAGAAAAAATATTATGTATTGCTGGATTATAGCATTGAAAAACATTAAACCTTGTGCCTAAATGGTGAACTCCAGGAACAGTGGCTGCAAATTCTTTTGTTACTTTGGGATATACCCCATCAAATAAATCTTTTTCAACTCTTAAAAGATATTTTGTTAATCCTGGTAGATCGTTTTGCAAATATTTTTCAAAAAACTTATGTTGTGGTTTTTGATTCATCATATCAATGGAATCCAGTGTTGTTCGTGTTCTTTACCTACATGTTTTAAATCTTTTAGTGTCATAACGTCGTATGCAACGGTTATTCTTGGACCTTCCCAATCCCAATCGCCTTGAGCGTGTGGATGACCCATTTCTGAAAATATAGCACGGTTATCTATATTTTTATTTTCAATATCTTTACCAAACACTCTGTAGTAAGTTGTTGAAGGTTCTGCTTTTACACAGTAGTAACCATGAAAGTTATCTGGGGCACCTGTGTGTCCGTGATCATGCCAATTTAACTTTCCTTTTTTGGTATAATTAATATTAAACCATCCTTGAAGCATAAACTGTTTTTTCTCAAAATCTATTTCGTAATATTCGCAAGCCTCTTTAGTCATATCTTGAATATTTTTATATAACTCATAGATACCTTCAATATGAAATTGAAATACATTATATTCTCTCCACTTTACAGTAGAAACACTGCCTGACTCTTGCCAAAAGTCTTTAGAGTTTACTGGCGTAATGCCATCTAATTCTACCTTTTCAATCATTTGATATCTATCAATTAATTCATTTGCAAGTAAATCTAAATCATTATTTAAATGTCTTTCAAAAAACTTATGTGGTTTTGTTGATTGCTGAATACCACGTAGTTCTGGTGGTGGACCTTGTTGCATTATTTTTCCTATCTATTTATAACTATTGTATCATAGGAACGATTAGGTTGTAGGTAAACCTAAATAGTCTTGTGTAAGAGCATAAGAACTATAGCATAACAGGTTTCCTGCTACAACTAAGCCAAGTGGATCTCTAGAAAACATGTATACTGTTCTAGTTTCATTAACTGTTTCAACATTTTCTACTACCATTAAAGAGTCTTTTGTTACTAAGGTATCTCCAGGTTTAATTTCTCTTGAAGGAATAAACTTATACACATTTTTTTTAACTGTAAGAATATCTTCCATAGTTGAAAATCTCATGTCTGGATTATTATTAATAATAACTGTTTCTTCTACCACACTTGGAACTATTTCTGTGACTGTTGACTCAATATCTCTATAATTAGTAAGTCCGCCCATACCCATCCACATAATAACTTCTGCAAAATGTCCTACTGGTAATTGATCAAATGTTTTTGTTATTAAGGTGTCTCCAACTTTAATATCTTTTGCTTTTTTATTTCCAGTTTTTGTAAGAACTGGTGCATCTTCATCTATACAGAAGTATGTTGGTGAGAAACCAAAAACTCTAAATGGTGAGAAACCAAACACTCTAAATGGGGAGAAACCAAACACGTTAAAAGGTGAGAAACCAAATACTGAGAAAGGTGAGAAACCAAACACACCAAAAGGTACGAAAGAAAATGTAGTTGTTACTGAATTTGATAGTGCAGAAAATTCTGAGTTTCCGTTAGCATTAGTTGCCCGAACTTTGTACTGTTGTGCTGTTCCTGCTTCTTGTCCTAGTGATGCACTGGTTCCTGTTCCAGTATTTCCATTTTTACCGTCGGTTGATTCCCAGTAATAATTTGTAATTGCTGATCCACCGTTTGCTGGTGCACTCCATGAAATTACATCTTGATTAGCGTTTGGTGATGATGCACTTGGTGCTGCAGGTGTTGCAGGTACTGTTGTAACAGTTACTGAACTTGATGCTGCTGAAGCAATCGAGTTACCTGATGCATTAGTTGCAACAACTGTAAAAGTATAACTTGTATCTGATGATAATCCTGTAACCCGCAACGGAGAAGTTGCACCTGTTGCTGTAAGAGATCCAGGACTTGAAGTCACTGTAAAACCTGTTGCTGCTGGAGAATTTGCTGGTAGTGTAAATGCTACATCAACTGCACCATTATTAAAAGCCCGACCTGTACCAACGTTAGTTGCTGAAGTAATTGTTGGTTGTTGTGGTTCTAAAAAGTCATTAGCCTGTTGTGACTTTTTACCTGCTCTTTTACCTATTGCCATGTTCTCTCCCTAGTCTTATTATATCAAACCGTTAGGCACTTAAATCGCCGTATACGACCCAGGTGTTAGTTGCTCTCTTAAACAGAGTGCATGATGACCACCGTGTGCGTAATTTAAGACCTGGTGTAGCATCTACTGTTACCCCTGCGTCTCCTGCAATTGTTACTTGACCTACACCAGTTTGAAGAATATCAATTGATGTTCCAACTGGGAAGGCTACTGCTGAGTTAAGAGGAATAGTTAGTGTTGTTGCATAAGCATTGTTCATTTCTATCAAGTTGTCTCTTTCAGCCAATGCTGACAAAGTATAACTTTCTGTTTTTTGAACAATAGGTGTCCGTGAAGGTACACCTTCTAATCTTTGTGTACCGTCTGCAAATACGATTCCGTTTGCAGTGATATCTGATGTTGCAGTGATTGAGTTTGCCTCAAGTGTCAAAAGTGCCAAGACATCTAGTGAACCTTGTCCAAAGTTAACTGTTGTTCCAGGTTCTGATGTAACACCATCAAACAATTTCCATTTGCTATCTGTAACGTCTTTGACGATACCAGCATGTTTTTGTGTTCCATCATTATAAGAAACCACCAAACCTAGATCTGTTACGTTGTTAGCATTTGTGTGACCAAGTTGTAGTAAAGTATCTTCGATTTGAATTTGTGTTGCAGATACAAGAACGTTAGATCCACTTACAGTGAAATCTCCGTCTACTGTTAAATTACCAGTTGTTGAAACGTTACCAGTAAAGGCTGCTCCTGAAAGGGATGCTAGATTTCCTAGTGTTGTTACAAGGTTTGTGATTTTATCTTGATTGATTGTTCCTGATATAGAGTTATTTGTAACAGAGTTATCAAGTGGTGTTCTTGCATCAGAAAGTCTTGCATCATCTGTAAGAACTACTGCCAAGGTATTTGTGATACCGTGTACGTTTGATGTATCAGATTCATGATTTTCTAACTGTGTGAGAGTAACTAGTGTTGCTGTATTTGATATACCGTGCACATTTAATGTTTCTAGATTATGATCTGAAATTGCATTATCTGTGTATTCTTCTAAATCTGTAATTGCGTTTGCTATTGTGTTTCCTAATATAAACGATTCTGCTTCAATTGCTGTATCTCTATCTAATATTTCTTGATCTACTAAACCATTTGCATAATCTTCTGCTGCTGATTGAGCATTTCCAATTTCATATTGTAAAGATTGAACTGCGTTTGCAAGATTATTTGCAGTATTGTTTGCTAATAATTCTATTTGTTCTGTAACGTCTGCTGATAAATTGCTTATGCTGTTATCTGTATATTCGTTAGCAGCATCTAAAGCGTTATTTATGTTATTGGCAACGGTGAAGAAATAAGTTTGATCATCATTAATTGCATTAGCAATTTCTTGTAAAGTATTTAATGCTTCTGGTGCTGTTCCTACAAGGGTTGCAATTGCGTTTGAAATTGAGTTACTTACATCTGAAGATCTAGCAATGCTGTTTGAAATTTGTGTTAAAGGAATTAAGTTGCTTCCGTCAAGTGTAGCAACACCGTTTGCTGCACCTTTTTGTGTTAATGCAACGTAATCTGCAGTTCTAGCAATACCACTAGGTATCTGTGCTGTAGGTATTAAATTGCTTCCATCTAATGTGGCAACACCGTTTGCTGCACCTTTTTGTTCTAATAAAATGTAATCGTCTAGGTTTCCGCCTAGATCTTCTATATTTTTAAAGTATGGCAAATCATCCCATGCTGTAGAGTTGTCACCTATTTTAAATTGTCCTGTGTCGGTTTCAAAACCAATTTCTCCAGAACCCAGAGTAGGGTTAGCGTTAGCCCACTGTGTAGCAGTTCCTCTACGTTGTAGCATCCTTGTTGCCATTGTATCTCCCTGTGTAGGTCTTACCTACTTTTGATTTTGTTTTAATTATAACAGTTTTTTTTAAAATGTTTTAATTAAATTCACTGTCTGGATTTCCACCATCAAATACTGCTGCCCATGAATTTGAAAATGGTGTTCCACCACTTAATGTAGAAATTTGTGGATCATCATATTGTTCAGCATCCCAGAATACTGTAACAATTCTTCCGTTACCATCAATTGCTGTATCATGAATGTGATCTGGAATATTTTGTACATCATTGCTTGTTGCAATTGTAAACCAGTCAGTTTCATAATAAACTTTTAATCTTTCTACTGTGGTATCAAACCACATATCCCCATTGTCTGGGGAAAGAGGGGCAGTATTTGATACTGGTGTACCAGTTACAGAATCTACGTAATCTTTAGTAGTAGCGTGAGTTCCTAATGTAGGTTCTCCTACTGCTACCGCGTTTCCAAATGAACCGCCGTTAGTTACGACTAATCCATTCTTGACTTTAAAATCTTTTAGACTTGTAGTCATTTACTGCCCCCTAATTTTTTTACTAGACTAACAATGTACCAACAACTGTTACATCTGAGTTGTTATTGGCTGTTGCTACTCTTAGTCTTACATCTGTTCCGTTTACGTCTGCAGAAATTGTGGATGCGGATCCGTTTGTTCCTACAATTGCGTATTCTGTGATTGCGATGTTGTTTGAAGTATCAAGAGTTAAGATAACTTTTGAAACTTCTGTGTGTGCACCGTAAGCAACTTTTACCAAGAATTCGGCTGAGCGATATTCTGCTAATGCCCAGTCAATTGCTGTAACTGTGCTTGCTGTTGGAGCATTTACTGTTGCTGCAACTTGTCTAGCAACTGTGTTAATATCAATTTCAGTGAAATTAGGTATTACTGCTTCAAGAGCATCTACTGCACGTTGATCTGTGAAGTAAAGGTTTGTTGAACCTTCAACCAAAGCATCTGTGTTAGAATCTCCTACACCATTTTCTGCTGTAATTACCAATCCAGATGAGTTACCTGTGATTGAGATATTTGTTAGAGTTGCCATTGTTAACAAACTTGCTGCTGACTCTTTAGCCCTTGTATCTGTGAAGTATTCGTTTGTTCCTTCTTCGATATCAGTTGTTGACAAAAGATTAATTGCATTGTCTGTGTAAGAATTTGCATTTGCTAAAGCATTTCCTGCTGCAAAATCTGCATAGTCTTCTAGGTCTGCATATGCATTTCCTATTTCTAGATCAATATAAGTAACTGCATTTGAATAAGCAGTATCTGCTGATCCTGAAACATCATAACTTCCAGTAAAGTTAATTGTGTTTCCTGTAATCTCAATGTCAGTTCCTGCAATCAAAGCATTTTGTTTTTCTGCAACTAAGTTGGTTATTGTTCCAACAAAGTTTGCATCGTCACCAATTGCTTCTGCGATTTCGTTAAGTGTATCTAATAACGCTGGTGCATTGTTTGTTAAATCAGCAATTGCATTACCTACTGCAAAGTCTGCATAATCTTCTAAGTCAGCCACTGCATTGCCTACTGCAAAGTCAGTGTATTCTTCTAAGTCAGAGACTGCATTAGAAATTGCGTTGTCAGTGTATGAGTTTGCATTTGCTAAAGCATTTCCTGCTGCAAAATCTGCATAGTCTTCTAAGTCAGCAATTGCATTACCTACTTCTAGGTCTGTGTAAGCAGTTGCATTTGAATAAGCATTTGCTGCTGAGCCTATAGCATCATAGGATGCTGCAGTTGCATCTGTTGCTCTTTGGTTTGTAAAGTAAAGGTTTGTTGTACCTTCTGCTACATCATCAGAATCATGATTAGAAATGTCTGATACTTGACCAGTTACATCTCCAACTAAGTCTGCTGTGATTGTATTTGCAAGAAAGTTTGCATTTGCATCACGAAGTACTAGTGTGTTTGCTACTGCGTTTGATGAAGCGTCTCCACCAACCAGGTCTATAATGTAGTTTTGATCATCTGTACTTTTTGTCAAGATGTCAAAGTTGTTAATTGTACCTGTTGTTCCTTCAACGACTAAACCATGTTTAATCTTGAAATTTTTTGTTACTGTTGCCATTTTTTATCTCCTTATGCCTTAAGTCCCATGCGTGCGTAACGCACAGTGACTGGCTTTATTACTGGGTCTGGAGTGATTGTTAAAGCCACTGTATTTCCAGCCCTTGAGACGCTTATGGTTCCAATATTCCCATCGTTGTCTATTGTCCCATATTCGGAAACGGAACTATCTTCCGTGTCATTTAATATGGTCAATTCTGTTGCGTAGAAGAGGTTATCTCCTGCTGTTGTTTTAGAGATGGAAATGATATACTTAACCATTCTCCATTCTGTTGCATTATGACTATCTAATATTGTAGTGTTTTCAATTTCAGAAATAGTGTTGTCGTTATTACCGAAGGTGCCAAGGCGTGTTGCTTGGGACGCGGTAGTGTCAATTAAATCTTCATAGTCTTGCTGAGATGGCCTATCGCCAGTCTCATAACGTGATTTTACTGTTGAAATTGATTGTTGTGCCATGCCTAAATTATAACATTATTTTTATAACTTTTTATAAATTAAACGAATATGTAGGTTCCTACGTGCACTACTTTAACATGTGGTGCTACATACACAGAACCACCAAGTTTACGCCATAGTGTACAGAAGTAGTAGTCTTCTGACAAAAGTCTTTCTTCTTCTGGGTCTACCTGTGTTTTCCAAAAATCATAAATGTATTCACCTTTTTTAATACCACCCAAATCTAGTTGATCACTTTTATATTTTCCAACATGCTCTTTCATTGTTTCAAAAACATTACGTTTAATTAACAGCAAACCAGTTCCTATGTTTTTTACCTCTAATGGTTTTTTAGGATTATCTGCTACCTTATGCAAGTCTTGTCTATCAACAAAGTTTATGTTTACATAAGATCCAAACCTTTTTAAATCAGGTTTTTTTAATTCTGCTGCTTTTTCTACGTTAGCCCAGTTAATTGCTTTCATTGGCACGGCAGCCCCAATAATATCTAAATCTGTATCAATCATATCTATAACACCATCAGCGTTAAAACCTTCGTCACCATCAATAAACAATAGGTAGTCAGCATCAGATCTTAAGAATAGTTCTGTAAGGGTGTTTCTGGCTCTGTTAATTAAAGATTCGTTGTACAAGTCGTTAAAGGTTACTTTGTATCCTTTGTAGGTTAGTTTCATTACTAGTCCCATAATACTTTTCATAAAGTATCCATGACAAACCCCACCGTACATTGGGGTTGCTATAAATATGCTAGGTTTTTCTTTTTTAGCCATATGTCTATTCTACAGTATATAGTTGCTATAGCCAATAACCTGTAAAGGAATTGGGGGCACATTACCTGGACCATACCCTTCTACTGTTATTGTTGTAAATCTTATTCTAAAAGGTAAGGTGTAATTTATTTCTACCGTGCTAGGTTTGTAGGATATTTTGGTTTGGTAATAGTCTGAGGTTTCAATACGTCTTAATTTTTGTTTATTGTCATCAACAATAATTGCTGTTGCCATTAGTCAGTTACATCTTCAAGGATAATTAGACTGCCTTGTGCAACTGTCCAAACAATTTCTGATGTAGATAACTCGATATCAAAAATATCTCCTGTTTGAAGATTGTGTGATTCTTCTGCTGCAAGTTTAACTGTAAACTCTCCAGCCAAATCATCTGCATCTGCTGCTGGAGTCAAAAGCATAACTGTATTTGCATTATCTGTAATAACTCCAAGATCTTTAGCAAGGTTTGGTCTTTTAATTTTCATAGCAATGTTCCAATCTGCTATAACTAAAGGGGACTGTTCATCGTCTGTCACATAAACTTTAAATGCTGAGGTGTCACCACGAACTACTGTCCATTTAACGGTTGGGGGTTTAGCACCTACGTTGTATAAATCTTGAGATGAGTTTCTGAGAATGGCCATATTGTAATTATATCATGTTTGGATAAATAATTATGAAAGACCGTTCTTTAATGCTCCCCAAGTACCGTTACCTTTGGCGGTAACTACAAGAACTCCATTAGATGCATCTGCGTAAGCACAAACTGCTACAGCACCTGCACCACCTACTGGTCTAACGTTTGTTAATCCTCCACCAGTCTTTACGTATAAAATATCACCTGCAACAAATTCAGATGTATTAACATCTGGTAATACTCCAGAGACTACACATATTCCTTGTGCATTATTTGCTGTTGTAGATTTTAATAATCCTAATATTGGTGATGTTGTTGTAGGAATTGCTTTTCCTACTGTTGTTAAATCTTGTCCTGAATTATGACCATTAATAAATACAGGAGATCCTGCTGCAATTGATGCTCCAGATGTATTAATTACATCTAATTTCATGTAAGATAAGCCAAGTCCAGCGAGTGTATTATCTAGTGAAGTTGCTAAAGATTGAATATCTCCATGTACGTTTACGCTATCATCAACTTGTGGGTATGGTAAGTTATATATGCTTGATTGACCTGTTGCCATACAAATATTATATCATTTTAAATAATTTTTTGTATTATCTTACTAATATGACATTTTTGATTTGACTTGCTGGCAAATAGATGTTATACTTGATATATGACACCTACCAAGGGTGTCATGTTTTCTTAGGAGAGAACTATGAAAAAAGATAAAAAATTTTTAATAGGATTGCTCGCAAGTCTTGGATTGTCTTCAGTATTCTTGAATATTTCTAATGCTCAAGGTGTTGAAACTAACCTGAAAAACGATAAATATGCAACATTTACCGCTGAGGCGGTTTTTTTGCTTTCTAGGCCAGATCATCTAGATAAACCATCTAGAGACAATGTAAGAATTCTTGCTGAATATCAGGATAAAGGACAACTTACTGATATTGAACTAAAAACTTTGCTGTCTGCTTGTGGTTTTGAAAATAAACACCTGGTAGAGGCTTGGGCTATTGCTAAAAAAGAATCAATGGGCAACGCCTTGGCTTTTAACGGCAACAGAAGCACTGGAGACAAATCATACGGACTATTTCAAATAAATATGATTGGTGACCTTAATGCTGATAGAAAAGAAAAATATAACTTAGACTACACTAGTCAACTTTTAAACCCATCAATTAACTGTCAAGTTGCTTATATTATGAGTGATGGTGGAAATAATTGGGGACCTTGGAAAGGCATAACTTCAAAAACTAGAGAATTTATGTATCAGTTTCCTAAAGATTAATCTACTGGATAAGCATTATATACAAGTAAAGAATCTGCTACAATCAAGCCAAATGGTTCTCTCATAAAATCATAAACTTTTCTATCTTCTTTGACTATTTCTATAGAGCGAACTTGATATAAAGGTCCATCAATCAATGACTCTTCTGGATTTTTTACTATTAAATCTCCAGATTTTAATTGTGAAGAAATAACAAACATTAGTTTATTTTCTCTAACAACAAGAATATCTTCTTGTGTAGAAAATCTCTTATACTTGTCTCCATTAACTAAAACTGTATCAGATACTTCACTTTCTTTTATATTATTTACCACAGACTCTACTGTAGTGTATTCTTTATTATTTTCAGATGACCATAGTCTTAAACCATCATGATTTGTTATTGGAATATCTTTAAATGTTTTAGTTATTAAAATATCTCCAACAACTATGTCTTTGGCTAATGCATATCCCTCTTTAGTTAAAACTGGTGTTTCTTGATCTATACAAAGACCACCAAAATAGGTTGGTGAAAATCCAAATACTCTAAATGGTGAAAAACCAAATACGTTAAAGGGGGAAAACCCAAATACGTTAAAAGGAGAAAATCCAAATACTTGAAATGGAGAAAATCCAAACACCCCAAATGGTGTAAATGTAAATTGTCTAACTGTTAAATCAACTGGGGTTTCATAGTCTGCTGGTGTTGTTACTGCAGGAGTTTGTCCAACAACTTTTCCATCATTTGCAAGTTCTGTTGGTTCTCCAGAAACTGAAGTAATTACGTTTCCTAAAGTAAATCCTTCTGATACAACATCTGTTTGGGCTTGTGCACTTGTTCTTCCAATAAAATTAGGAAGTAGTTTCATTCCTTTTGCTACAACGTATTTAACTAGTTTTCCAAATAATGCCATAGCAAACCCCTATGCGATCAAGTCGCCGACTAGAAGCCAGGTATTTGTATCAAACTTAAACAAGGATGCACCTGAGTACCTTGCTGCAATTGCTTTATTTGTATTTTTACTATTTAAAGTAACTCCTGCACCTGCAACAAATGTAACAGATCCAGTGTTCATTCTAAAAACATCTATTTCTGATCCTATTGGAAAGGCAATACTTGAATTGGGTGGAATAGTTACTGTCCATGCTCCTGTGGAATCAAAAGTTATACTTTGACCAATATCATTTAATGTTAAATCATAATTTTGTGTTCCGCTACCAGCCTGTTTATTAAAGGTAACTAAACCACCGTAAGATATCCAATTTGTTCCGTTGTAAAATTGTAAATCATTAATTGCTACGGCACCAGAGGTTTGTCTAACAAAACAAACTGTTCCTCTTACTGGTGAGGTTAATGCTGCATCTCTTGCTGCAGGATTTAAAAAGTTATTTACTCCAGCCTTAGCAGTAATTACTGCATTAGTATCTGAAAATGTAACATTGTTTTGAAATTCTTGTGTTCCAGACCAAACATAATTTGCGGCAGTGTTTGTGTTTGCACCAATTGCATAAAAAGTATCTGTACCTTGATCATATACGTATGCTGTTTTACCAGTAGTATTTAATGATGGCATTATGCACCAATCCCTATTGCTTTAAGTTCTTCTTCTGTTAAACCTAATGCAACTAGTTTTGCAATTGCTATTTCTTTTAAAATTATGTTATCAGTCATTATTCACCTATTGTATCCCAATCAGAAGTTGCTGAATTATAAATTTTCATTTCAAGTGGACTAGATCCTTTTACAACCCAAAGAGTTCCATCTGTTGGTGTTGCTGGTTCTATTGCTGTGTAAATTGCTGTTGGGTTTACTGGTGTAGTTCCTGGTGTTGAGTCAATATCTAACCAAAGTAAACCTTCTGCAAGAGCATTTGCATCTGGTTGTGTGGACTGAACAACTGAACCTGTTCCTAAATTTTGTAATACAGTTATTGAGTTTTGAATATTTTGTAAATGATAGGCAATTGATGGGTTAACTAGTGCTGCTGTATTGGCATTTGTTTCGTCATATGTGCTTGAGCCGTAATGGTATGTTCTTAGGGCAGACTGAATATCTGCGGCATCTTCATAACCTGGAACTTTAGTGGAATATATATTTCCTATGCTAACATCAGCCATTGTTCATCACCTTCCTCATTATACCACGATAGATATTACAAAATGAACTGTTTTTACGCCAGTTAAATCTTGCCAGGTAGAACTAGCATACTCAATAGCATTAACTGTTACTGGAATTACCTGTATTCCAGTTCCTGGATCGTTTGTAAAAGAGCCTATTTCTATAGAAGATGCTATTGGGTTTTCGTTTGGAATACTGTAAGTGATATTAAAATTTGCACTAGTTAAGGTTTGAGATGTTTCTTCGTCAACAATATAATTTACAGGAATATTAAAAACTTTAGATCCATCAACAAATGTTCCAGTCATTATTTTATTGTATTGAAGTGGGTTTAGTTTAATTATTGGGTACCATTGAAATCCAGGACCACCATCAGAATTGTACTGATAAACATATGAATATTCGTTATCTGTTTTTAAAACATTAACACAAAGGTCTTTTGCTTTTGGGGTTTGGCCAACAAGTGCTGTATTTGGATTGCCTACTGAAACATAAAATAAACTTCCACGTTCACCTTCAGGTCCAAAGTCAACTTCTACGTTTATACTACTTGGTCCGCTTAATACTAACAGTTCGTCGGTGGTTAATACTACGTCAGCCATTATGCACCAGTTACATCTGCTGTTACAGTGATTGTTCCTTTTAGAAGTGTGTAAACTACATCTGTTCCACTTGATATTTGAACATCGTAATAGTATATGGTTCCTGCATCTAGATTATCTTTACCCACTTCTGGTAATATTACACAAGTAACTCTATCTTTAGCGTTGTTAATGACCGCACTTGCTGCAAATGGGCCTTCCTCTGGATCTGGTCCAGTTGAAGATGCTATAGAAAAAGCAGAATTATATCCATCTAAATCAAAAACGTCGCCTGCAGCGTCTTTAGGGTATATAACAAATTCATAACGGTCACCCTTGTAATAATTAATGTTGTATGTGCCTGGAAATGCCATAAACCCTCCTAGTTCATTATATCATGCTATGAAACTGATACATATATTTTTTTTAGTATTAGGTTTGTTAAATGATCTGATTTTGCATATGGTCTGCAGAAGTTAAACCACATTTCTTTATTTTCTATGTGTATTGTTTGGTCAACTGTTAGGTCAAAGATTCCTTGGTATTTAAATGATCCAACCATTGTTAGAACTGATTTGTCAATTTCAGGGTATACGGTAGCAAACCAAAATTCAGTATTGTTAACAAAGGTTTCAAGTGAAAAGTTATAGGTAAGTCTAACAGTTGATCCTATTTCTAAACTTCTAAATGTTAGTACTCTGGATTGTTCGTTGTAAAGGGTGTTGCAGTTTAATGGTAGGAATGATTGGTTTTTTGATATGCCTTTTTTGTCAATGTATAAATCGTGCCATCCGTTTTCACCTCTAGATGGGTCTATGCTAAAAATTTTAGAAGATGTATCTTCGTAACTGGCCCAACCTGGTTGTTGTTTGTAAACTGGAAAATAACTTTCTCCATTTTTACCGTTTATACCATTCTTGCCATTTTTTCCATCTGCTCCAGCATCACCTTTGTCACCTTTGTCACCTTTAGGACCTTGTATTCCTTGTGGACCCATTGCACCTTGAGGTCCTGGTACACCTTGAGGTCCTGGGACTGGTAAAAATTGTAGTTGTGGGGCTTCCTGATCAACTGCATTAATTTTTTGTTTTTCTTGTATAGGAAAACCCATGCTGCGTGAAATGGCCATAGCGTCTCCTTATTTTGTTATCTTTACGATTTTTTCTGAGCCTGTTGAGTCTGTTATTTTTATAACGGACGGTAAATCATTTTTAACATTTGAAATTTTTATGACTGGCATTATAAGGTACCACTAATGTCACCAAGAACCGTGATGGTTCCTATAACTGGTGTCCAAACTGTGTCGTCGATAGTTACTTCTAAATCAAACATAAGTTCTGCAACGCTAGAACGGTACGTAGAGCCCCAAAATGCACTCAAACTTGGGTCTACCTTTACCTGAACATACCCTGAGCCTGAAACGACCGTTAGAGGGTCGATTATATCGGTTTTAGGGTCATATGCGGAGGCAAGGTAAGTCCATCCTGTTGTGTCGTAATGTGTTGTTTCATCGTTTTGTAAAAAGTCAATTCTTATCAGAGAAGAGTCTCCACGAATTATTTGCCATTTAAGGGTGGCGGGGTCAGATCCAAATTTTTCTACGGTTGTACACATATTAGCATTATATCATTTTATTAAAATTAAAAGTCCAACACCCAAGAAACGGTGGGTATCGAGATTTACTCAGGTGTCAGACATAAAATTATATCATGCCAGGTATACAGAAGGTTTGTGGATAAGTTGTTAATAAAGAATTCACCAAATCGTTATAATTGGTTTTTAAGGTTTGTGAGGGAATTTATATTAGACCAGGAAAACAATGTGTATAATTAATATATATAAAGAAAAAAGAATATCCTAATACCTTAGATATCTTATATATATTATATATAAAGATATATTATATATAGGTCGAAATTATTTTTTACGCTTAGAAGGTTTTTCAGAGTTCGACAATATGATGTCATAGATGATTTCTACCTTTTGTTCTAAGCGGTTTACTTGATCTTTGATGGATGATCCTGAGTTCGGACGAAGTTCGCTTAGGTAATGTTTTACTAACCATCTAACACCTAAAGCGATAGATCCGAATATGGATAGAATACTCACGATAACTTCGGCAGCCATTTTTAATTCCATTGTAGTAAAATTATAACAGTGTTTTACATTTTTTTGAACGGTAGTTCGATCGCCCGACAAATAGAAGTAACAAACCCTAGCATTGACAAACCTTGCATGACATATGCCCTCATGTCAACCTGTGGTTATTTTCTATAGTATAGGCTATAATAGTATGATAACCGAGAAAGGGTATATGTATGTACAGAGATGAAGCAGTACAACTAATGTGTGACACTGTTAACAAATATAACAGAAGCCTTGTGGATGCTGGTGCCATGTCTAGCCAAGAAATGGAACAGTTCATTGAACAAGGGGCTGAACAATTAAAGTTTATGAATGGTTTGTTATATGATACGTTAAAAGATACTGGTGTGATTAGTTAAATGATTAAGTGGCCAGATAAAGATAAGCCTTATTTTGATTTGAAGCCAGTTGTTATACCCGATTTTTTTACGCCATCAGAATATGAAGATGTGTATAAAACAATTGAGGAAAGCAGAAAAAGTCCATTTAGTAAAGTACAAGTAAATGAACCTATGGGTTATCTTGCTGAAAATGTTTATGTCAAAGAACCTTTACTGGAAGTTATGATAAACCAAATCAACAAGCATTACAAAATAGAACAAACAGATCCAGAAAAATGTTCTTTTATATTTAATCGTTACACTTGGAAAACTGGACATCCACCAACTTTAAAACCACACTTTGATATGATAGAAAATTTTGGATTGATCACATTAACTATTATTTTAAGTACATCACTTAAATGGAACATCATTGTTGAAGATGAAGAATTTGAAATTGAACCAAACCAAGCATTGTTGTTCGCTGGAACACACCAAATACATTGGAGACCAAAAATAGAATTTGCTCCTGAAGATCATTACGATTTTCTTCTTTGCCAATTTGCTAACGATCCTCCATTAATGTTGAATGATGACAAACATTGGGAAATGATGGTTTCTAACAGAGCAGAAGCAAGTACAGATTGGTGGAGAAAATATGAGTCTGACGGCTTACCAAAACTTTAAACCAAAATTAATCACAAACCTTTTCACTGAAGAGGAATACGCAAACCTTTATAACCAAGTAGCAGTGTTTAATAAAAGACCAGAATATGTTAGAGTTATCGACGAATTAGGATACACCTCAACTTCGCTTTTCCTTAACGAAACAATTAAAAACGTTTTGTGGAAAAAAATAGGGACAGATTTAGGAATAAAAACAAAAGAAGTTTTAACTCACTACGCCAGATACTCTTTACAGTCAGGTCACAAACCTTTACTTATGCCACATTATGATAGAGGCTTAACCGATGCTAGGTTCTCTCTTGCTATAGTGTTAGATAGTACCTTTGATTGGGATATATATGTTGAGGGTGAGAAATTTATACCCCGCAAAAATGATGCAGTGTTATTCTCAGGATCCCACCAAGTCCATTGGAGACCAGACGTTGAATTTAAAGAAGACGACTACTATGATATTATGGTGTGTCAATTTGAAGAAGACACCGAAGAAAACCTAACGCTTACCAAAAAACACAAAGAAATTATGGATGAAAGAAACGGACAATGGTGCCTACAATGGGAAAAATTATACGATATAGAAACATACAATAAAAAAATGAACTATAATGGAACAGAGGAATAGGATAAATATGTCAAAAGTAACAGAGATAGCAAAAGAACCATTAGAACCAAAATGGAAGGCACATCACATTGAACCTGCCAAACCAGATCATTATTTAGAACCAAGTTTTTTTACTGCTGAAGAATATGGTCAAATCTATGACGTTGTTGTAAAAACCATGCAAAGAGGATTAGACGAAGCAGGAGACAAGTGGGCTTTCTTCCTTAAGATTTCTAATAACGGATTTTATATTTTAAATGAAGATGAAGAAGGAAAAGTTAGATACCCTGAAGCAATTAAAAATAAAATTAAATCTAGAATGGAAACACTAATGGGTGAACCAGTTCGTGACCCAGGAGTATTCTTTGCAAGATACACCAACGAGGCTGGAATGCCAAGTCTAATGCCACATTGCGACAAACATCACGACAGAATGCACGTAACAAACACAATTCAACTAAACAAAACAGTTGATTGGGATTTTTACGTAGAAGACACACTATACGAAACTGATGTTAACGATGCTGTATGGTTCTCAGGATCACATCACGTACACTTTAGACCAGACTCAAACTTTAAAGATGGAGACTACTACGATATATTCTTAGTATCATCTCAAAGAATTGCTGATGAAAAAAATCCATTAGATAAAGAATGGTTCGCTACTCAAGAAAACTTATGTGGATATTTTGCTAACATGAGATACAAAGATGTATTTGAAAAAACTTTAAAGAAACAATACGAAGTAGACGGTTGTCAATAAAAGTTTAATTTGGTTTTTCTTGATTATCTTCCCATAATTTAAGTTGACCTACACAGTCAGTATCGTACACACAGCAATCACAACTAACAGTCTCAAAAAACTCATTATATAAATAATCAGCCATGCCTATAGTATACACCTTTATTGCTTTATGTCGTAAACTGTTGGGTTAGCCTTTTTGTTAACTATAACTTGATCCATATACGCGTTCCATTTTTCTACAAAACCTTTATCTTTAATAGCCTCAGACCATTCTTTAATAAACTCTAACTCATCATCTAACGTTATCTTATGTTGTTTCTTAATACCAGAACGATTAATCTTGATAGTGGTAGAAAACCTTGAACCCTTTGCCTTAAAATCTTTTACCTTCACAAACTTAAGCCACATATTATGATCAGTACCCAACGCATTAGGGGCAGCCGTCCAACCACCCACTCTATCAAATATTCTTTTATTGTGCATAACTCCAGTAAGTGATACAAAATTATAAGCCTTAAAATACATTGCGTCAACCTCGTTATCTAAAAATCTACCAAGATACTCTGCTTTAGTATCCTTTTGTTTAACCATATATGGAACAGGATTAACAAAATCATAACCCTGTATCTCCTCAAGCATCTTTTCTATATGATTAGGAATTAACAAATCATCATCCCCACAATACGTTATATACTTAGGGTTAAAATCTTCTATTGGTTTATTTCTATGTACCTCGCCAGTTTTACCAGTAAGTTTAGTCTTCTTATTATCATAGAAAAAAACCCTATCATCTGAATCAACTATTTTCTGAATAATTTTTTTATAATCCTCACTGACACCATCTCCAGTGATTGCTAAGTTAAAATTTTTATATGACTGATTTAATATGCTATCTATAGTATAACTAAAAGTATGATCTCTAGAATGAGTTGGTACTATAACCAGAACATCTTTATTTACAAGAGGATGCATAGTTTTTAGGAAACACACTAGAAACATCAAAAGGAATATCTTTAGTATTCCAATCTAACAAATATCTATCTGGTGCTTCATGATGATAAACCTGTGTTGGATGATTAATTAAAAATGTTTCATCTGTAGAAATATTAACATTCATATGCCACACGCCAGTTGGAATTACTAATTGTCTTATACCTTGAGGAGTTAATGTAACTTTCTGAATCATTCCGTATGTTGGAGAATCTAATCTTGGATCATACAAAATTGTTATGCACTCACCACTAATTAAAGTGTATCTATCTTTTTTCTCTAAATGAAGTCCCCAACCTTTTGATGTGTTATGTGCAATAGAAAACATGTATGCGTATACAACTGGATCTTTCCAAAAGTCTTCAGTACCGTTCCAAATTTCAAAAAGTCTTCCTCTATGATCAACATGATTTATTGGCTTATTTGTAAGAACCCCATCAATAGATCCTTCGGTTCTAGTACCATCTTTAACTGTAGTCTGAACATCTTTGATAGCCCTGGCTACCGTCTCGTCAAAATTAATCATAGGTCAAGTATACCTTATCTTTTAGAACCCCCACCACGCTTTAAGCAGATGATGGGGGCTTACGATTCTCAGAGATCATGTCCCTTGATAGAGCCGTGTATATATATTATAAAACCATTTTTACTAAAATCTGAATATTTTGTTCAGATGTATGATGCACGATCTAAAAAAATAATTTAACAAAATATAGTGAGCACTTTTTTAGAGCACTCACTACACACCATCAAAACAACTTCACTACACACACCAAAAACTAAACCAAACCCTCATTGGCTAAGCATGGGAATACTACAGACACTTCACCATTGGTGTCATATTCTTCCCACCCACCATTGTTGTATATGGCCGTGATTGCTCTGTCTACTTCAATACCCTCGCCATATAGAAAAACATTTGACA
>JBIPOM010000109.1:0-6785 GCA_044379175.1 Flavobacterium sp.
TTATTTGAGTTAGTTATTCCGCAAACTTCTTAATAATTTCTTAAATAAACAAATATAAATTCAGAATATTACTATTTTTTTTGTGTTAAAATTATTTCTACAACAAAAAACAACCTAGAACCCACAATATATAGGACTTCAAAAAATGTTAAAAGTTTCTGGAAATTAATTATTTTTGTGAAAAATATTTTTATGTTAAATAAATGTTATACTAATTTTAAATTTGAGTGCGGAACAGATGAAGCCGGCAGGGGTTGTTTAGCAGGTCCCGTTACTGCAGCAGCAGTTATATTACAAAAACCTAACACTACCTTAACAAAAGAACAAAAAAAACAAAAATCATTTTTATTTCAAACTATTACTGATTCCAAACAACTTTCCGAAAAAAAACGATTTGAACTAAGGCCAATTATAGAAGATTTATTTGACTTTTCTTTTACACATATATATAATGTAGAAATTGATGAAATTAATATCCTTAATGCCTCAATGAAAGCCATGCAAGAAAGTGTATTAAAGTTAAAAACTATACCTGAATATATTATTGTAGATGGAAATCGACCTTTAAACGGAAAATTAGGTATGAAACAAAATGAAGGAAAAATTTTTAATGAAAAAGAAATTGCTATATTATCATCGATTCCAACAACTTCTATAATCAAAGGTGATGCTAAATTTTTAAGTATTGCAGCTGCTTCTATTTTAGCAAAAACGTATCGTGATGATTTTATGAATACCATTCATGAAGAATATCCTATTTATAATTGGAAAAAAAATAAAGGATATCCCACAAAAGAACACCGAGATGCCATTAAAAAATATGGTATTACAAAATACCACAGAAAAACATTTAGATTACTTCCCGAACAATTACTTTTAGAATTGTAAATTCTAAATAAATGAACTTTCGAATAATTCGGAAAAATGTTTTAGAATTTTTTCTTTTACTTCTTCCTCATTCACTTCCCTGCCCAACTCAACGTGCATAGACGTTACTGCCTTACCACGAATACCACAAGGAATAATATTATCAAAATAGCCCATATCAGCATTCACATTCAAGGCAAAACCATGCATAGTAACCCAACGCGAAGCACGAACGCCCAAAGCACAAATTTTCCTAGCAAATGGCGTTCCTACGTCAAACCACACGCCTGTTTCTCCTGGGCTTCGCTCTGTTTTTAATCCGTATTCTGATAACGTTAAAATTATGGCTTCTTCTAAAAATCGAAGATATTTATGAATATCGGTAAAAAAGTTCTCTAAATCTAAAATTGGATAGCCTACAATTTGTCCTGGGCCATGATACGTAATGTCTCCTCCTCTATTTATCTTATAAAAAGTAGCTCCTTTTTCTGTAAGTTGCTTTTCAGAAAGCAATAAATTAGAAACATCGCCACTTTTACCCAAAGTATATACGTGAGGATGGGTTACATATAGAAAAAAATTAGGTGTAGGAATCGGAGAGGTTAAATTTCGATTTTTAATTTTAATATCTACAATTTCTTTAAATAATTCTTCTTGATATTCCCAAGTTGCTTTGTAATCTTTATTCCCTAAATCAAGAAGTTGAATTTGTTTCATACACGAAAATAGATTTATTTTTCAAAGATACAATTTTAAATCATTCTGCTAAAAAATTCTGACTTTGAAACTATATTTCTATTGCCTATCTTTGCCTTCTTAAAATAAAATTTATTATGCAACTTTCCGAACAAGAAATCATTAGAAGAGAGAAATTACAAGCCCTAAGAAACTTAGGAATCAATCCTTATCCTGCAGATTTATATCCTGTAAAGCACACTTCAAAAGCCATAAAGGATAATTTTGAAGAAGGTAAAAAGGTGGTAATTGCTGGAAGATTAATGAGTGTGAGAGATCAAGGAAAAGCAGCATTTGCTGAAATTCAAGACAGCGAAGGCAGAATGCAAGTATATTTCAATAGAGATTTTATTTGTCAAGGTGAAGACAAAACATTATATAACCAAGTTTTTAAAAAATTAACCGATTTAGGTGATTTTTTAGGAATTGAAGGAGAATTATTTACTACACAAGTGGGCGCGAAATGTGTTAGAGTGGACAACTTTACTTTTTTAAGTAAAACGCTACGTCCATTACCTTTTCCAAAAACAGATGAGGATGGAAAAGTATATGATGCCTTTAATGATGCCGAATTGCGTTACCGTATGCGTTATGTCGATTTAGTTGTAAATCCACAAGTGAAAGAAGTATTTGTAAAACGAACAAAATTATTTACTGCGATGCGAACTTTCTTCAACGAAAGTGGTTATATGGAAGTAGAAACACCAATTTTGCAATCCATTCCGGGTGGTGCTGCTGCGCGTCCGTTTATGACGCATCACAATAGTTTAGACATTCCATTATACATGCGAATTGCTAACGAATTATACTTAAAAAGATTAATTGTTGGTGGTTTTGATGGTGTGTACGAATTTTCTAAAAACTTTCGTAACGAAGGAATGGACCGAACACACAATCCAGAATTTACAGCAATGGAAATATATGTGGCATACAAAGATTACAATTGGATGATGGAATTTACCGAAAACCTTTTGGAATATTGTGCCACAAAAGTAAACGATACTCCAGAAACTACTTTTGGCGAACATAAAATTAGCTTTAAAGCCCCTTATGCAAGAGTCACCATGACGCAGTCTATTATTGATTTTACTGGTTTTGATATTTCTGGAAAAACAGAAGCTGAATTATTTGAAGCAGCAAAAGGCATGGGAATTGACGTAAATGAAACCATGGGTAAAGGAAAATTAATTGATGAAATTTTTGGTGCAAAATGTGAAGGAAATTACATTCAACCGACTTTCATTACAGATTATCCGAAAGAAATGTCGCCTTTATGTAAAGAACACCGAGACAATCCAGATTTAACAGAGCGTTTTGAATTAATGGTTTGTGGAAAAGAAATTGCCAATGCCTATTCGGAATTAAACGATCCAATTGATCAAAGAGCACGTTTTGAAGCACAAATGGCTTTAGCAGAAAAAGGTGACGATGAAGCCAACGGAATTATTGATGAAGACTTTTTACGTGCTTTAGAATACGGAATGCCTCCAACTTCTGGATTAGGAATTGGAATGGACCGATTAATTATGTTTTTAACAAATAACGCCTCTATTCAAGAAGTGTTGTTTTTCCCACAAATGCGTCCTGAGAAAAAGGTGACTTATGAATTAACAGAAGATGAAAAATTTATTGTTAGTTTATTAGAGAAAGAAAACAACCAACCAATTGGTATTTTAAAAGACAAATCAGCTTTAAGCGGCAAAAAATGGGATGCTGCCATGAAAGGTTTAGCCAAACACGGCTTAACTAAAGTAGTAGTTGACGGTGAAAATAAAGTAGTTGTTTTAGGGTAAACTAAAAATGAAAAAAACTAAAGAAATTTTCATTTATCTAACATGCTTTTTAGCTTCACTATTATTCATAATTTTAATATTTGAAAGTTATAATGAAATTGACATAGAATTTGAATCAAAAGAGATTGTATTTAAAGAAAGAATAAAACTATTTTCTTCACTAATTTTCTTTTCATTTGGTGGGATTTCATATTATTTATTCACAAAAAATCACATAAACAATTCCAAAAAAACAATTGGTGGAATTATAGGTAGTTTAGCTTTTATAATAAACGGCTTAGTTTTATTCTTTTATCCAGAAACATTTTCAAAAGGAACATCATTAACAAAAAAAACTATTGCCATAATAACTATAATATTTTTCGGAATTGGCTTAATATTTGGAATTTATAAACTTTTAATAAAAAAACCTCGAAGCAATTAAGTTTCGAGGTTTTTTATATCTTGGAATTTGGAATTTAATTTATTGGAATTTCTATTTAAAATCTCAAACCAAACATAAATCCTTGTCCGAAGTTATTCCCTTGAAAACTTCTAACATAATCTACACGGAAAATTTTAAGTTTTCCAAATCCAATTCGGTCAAAACCAACCGTTAATTCTTGATAAGAATTGTTATTTGGAACAGCTAATTGATGAAACCCTCCAACTAAATTCCAACCTAATTTATTTAATAATGGAATCTTATTCATAAAATAACCATTGTCGTTATAATTTGCATGCAATTCAAAATACTGATTATTAGTAGATTGCGAATAATAAGGCAATAAATTAAAACTTGAATTGTATTGCCCATCAATTCGAACATGCGTTTGATTTCCGTTAAAATGTTTATAGTCAACAAATGAAATGTTGTCGGCATTAAAAAACTTTCCTGCTTTCAAATTTAACTCCAAATCACCTTTGTTGGCTAAAGTTTTGTTGTATTTTAAACGGGCTTCTAAAAAGTCGAATTCATATGCTTTAGAAGTAGCTAAAAAAGCTTTAGTGTAAGTAAAACCAAGCGTTGGGTATTTTCCTTCATTCATATTCATTTTTCCATCTGGTCTAGTAATATATTTTTGACCAAAAACAATTCGAGAACTCAAACTAAACTTAGTAACATGGTGTTCTTTAAAAGCTGGAACAACATCAGAATTTGGTTGTAATGGATTATTTGAACTGTATAATTTATCCGATTTATTCATAGAATATTCTGTAGAATTAAACAATGGTTTTCTGTTTTCATAAGCAACATTTGCATTTAGAAACAGACCGTTAATAATCTCTCTACCAGTAATAAATTCTATAAATTCTTTTTCATATAATTTCATGAAATTATTTTTAAAAACCAATGAACTCACTGAGTTTTCAATTCTAGAAATAGGTTCAGAACTATTAAATTGGTTGACCTTATTTCCACCAGAAAGTCGGAAATAAGCATCATTTGTGTTATTGAATTTATGATAAAAAGAAACAGTTGGTCGGGCGCGCTTGTCTGAAAATCCATATTGGATATCACTTGAAATTGTTGTTTGCTTTTGTTTTTCTTCATTGAAAATTGAGTACGAAAAACCCGATCCTAAGTGGTATCCCTGAACTGTATTAAAACTAAAAGAAGACAAATTAAACAGACCTTGATAATTGAATCTTTTATTTTTAAAACTATTTTTAAATGTATATCCCGTAATCAACTTAATTGCCTTAAATTTATTTGAAACAGAATCAACAGAATCCATGTAGACTTTAGAATTTCTAATCTTATAAACGCTATCTTTTTTCACATAATTTGTAGTTTCTTCATCTGTTAAAGGAACAGGTCGGTTTTCTAACCAATACGAATCCTCCTTTTTATTTGATTTTTCAGCAAACGTAACTACTTCACTGCCAAAGGTTTTCTTTTCAAAACGATCGACAAAATTGTAATTACTAAACACATGTGTAAATTTCCCATTAAATTTCATCATAAACACACCTGCTTTAAAATCAAATGATTGTAAACTTTTAATCCAAATTTTAGTATCCGGATTATAATTGAAATTTTGAACTAATTTAAATGATTCTAAAAACTCTTGTTGCGCTCTATAGCCTTTAATATCTAAATCGGCTGCATAAATGGCATAAGTATCGTCAACAATATAAATATAACCTTCAAAAACAGGCTCTTTATCGCGTTTAGGTGTTACTTTTATTTTGTATACATAATTATTATAACTATCTGTAAATGAATCTTCTATTTTATATTTATAATATGTAAAAGCATTGGAAGCAATTGGCGAAATCATTGGAATATTGAAATCAACGGTATTCTGATATAAATCATAATTTGTACCAATTGCGGTATTAAAACTAAATCCGTTGTCGTTCCCAGCTACTTTACTAGCTATAATTTCTTCCTTTAAATTATTTGGTTTTTCAAACTTGATTTTAGAAACGGTTTCCGATTGATAAATTATTCCAGCACCTGTAGAATCTACATTTCCATCTAAATCACCAATTTCAATACCCATGAATTTCTTAGGAATATCTTTTACTCTAAAAATTCCTCTTGAGTAAAAATCGGCTTCATATTTATCTGTTTTATCCGTGTTTTTTTTTCGATTGGCTATGGCGTTTCTAATAATTCCATTGGCTGGATTCTCACCGCTTTTAACCACAACTTCCTCGATAGAATATTGTTCATCTTGTAAAGAAGCATTTATTACAGTAGGAAAAGAACTAATATTTTGCATTATAGTTTTGGTTTGATAACCTAAAATCTTAAAAACCAATGTGTAATTACCTGGTTTTTTTATGCTTAATTCGTATTCTCCGTTTTCATTCGTAGAAGTTCCGATGTAGGTTTTTTCGATGGTTACACTTGCATACGGCAAAGCATTTCCTTTAGAATCAGTCACTTTTCCTTTTATTTGGGCTATTGAAAAGCTAGAAAAAAGTAGCAGTAGAAGGTATGTTTGGAGCTTCATAATAAATTATTTTACTTGTTCTACAGAGCCAGAAGTACTTTCTGTGACTTTTACTTTATCTAATTTTCCATAATATTTTATTGAGGCACTTGTAGAAGCAGTGGCATCTAATCCTTTTAAAGCTAAAACGTGAACTTCTGAAGAGGTACTTGCAGACACTTGTGCTATATTTGAAATCAACTCCTTTGCATCGCAATCTGCGGAGCTAGAAGCATCAATAGCCAAATTATCTGTTTTTCCTTTTAAGGCAACACTAGAACTGCTACTTAAATTAACTGCAATATCATCTGTAGCCATATTTAAAGCAACGTTTGAACTTGAAGAGGCGTCAATAAAAATTGAATTACAAGTAACCGTTCCTGAAAAATCAGCACTTGAAGAGGTATTTATTTTTAACAAACTTACATTTAAATTATTTTTGATTGAAAACGTAGCTGAAGAGCTT
>JBIPOM010000017.1:0-23219 GCA_044379175.1 Flavobacterium sp.
TGAATTTGATTATACCAACAAGCCAAAAATGACTTTTCCTTTCGACCAAGCAAAACCACGTTGGACAATGTGGTTATTAAAAACCAAAGTATTACCATGGTTATATTGGAATAAAATATTAAAAGGTACAGCATAATTTAACAAATATGTTTGGTATTATATTAAAATCTCTTTCAGTCTTCTGAAAGAGATTTTTATTTTATAAAATTTGGGTTAAGTAACTTATATCACCAACTATTTCTACAAATTAAAATACTTTTGCAAACAATTATTTATCTTAAATAAAAAAACTATGGATGTAGAAATTTTAGCCCGAATACAGTTTGCTTTTACTATTGCTTTTCATTACATATACCCTCCGTTAAGTATTGGGATAGGATTAATAATGGTCATCATGGAAAGCCTTTACCTAAAAACAGGTAAAAAAGAATATGAAATTTTAACACGCTTTTGGATTAAAATATTTGCCATCACTTTTGGTATTGGTGTAGCAACGGGTATCATAATGGAATTTGAATTTGGAACCAACTGGGCGGTTTATTCTAGATATGTTGGTGATATTTTTGGTAGTGCATTAGCAGCTGAAGGTTTGTTTGCTTTTGGATTAGAAAGTGCCTTTTTGGGCGTATTACTATTCGGTTGGCATAGAGTAAAACCTTGGGTTCATTTGGTTTCAACGGTAGGAGTCTTTTTAGGTTCCATGTTTTCGGCTGTTTGGATTGTGGTGGCTAATTCTTGGCAACAAACTCCAGCCGGTTATCATATTGTAGGTGAAGGATTAAACGCACGTGCCGAAGTGACCGATTTTTGGGCAATGGTTTTTAATCCATCTAGTATGGATAGATTGGTGCATACTTGGCAAGGTTCTTTTTTAGCTGGAGCATTTTTGGTTTTAAGTGTTCACGCCTACTATTTACGAAAAGGACGTTATACCGAAATATCAAAAAAGGCATTTAAAATTGCTTTAGTGGTAGCGACCGTTTTTTCATTATCTCAATTAGTATCTGGACATAGTTCTGCGGATGGTGTAGCTGTAAATCAACCTGCAAAATTAGCTGCAATGGAAGGTCATTTTGAAAAATCGGCTCCTGCAGATTTGTACCTTTTAGGATGGGTTAATAAAGAAAAACAAGAAGTAACTGGTATTGGTATCCCTGGTGGATTATCATTTTTAGTACATCAAGATTTCAAAGCGCCTATTACTGGTTTGAATAGTTTTCCGGTAGAAGATAGACCAAGCCAAATTAATGCTGTATTTCAATTTTATCATATAATGATTGCTATTGGAATGCTACTTATTGGATTAACATTGTATGCAAGTTTTTTATGGTGGCGAAGAAAATTATTCGAAACTAAATGGTTATTATGGATATTTTCATTTTCAGTAATCTTACCACAAATTGCCAATCAAGTGGGTTGGTTTGCAGCCGAAATGGGTAGACAACCTTGGGTGGTTTATGGGCAATTAAGAACTAATGAAGCTTTTTCACAAGAGGTTTCGTCACATCAAATTGTGTTTTCGTTAATTATGTTTACAGTAGTTTACGCACTTCTATTAGTACTGTTTATATATATGGTCAATAAAAAAATAAAACACGGACCTTATGATGAACTTAATGAACCAGTTAATTTTCAATCGTTCTAAAAATCTTAAAATCAATAATTATGGAATATTTTTTAGGAATTGATTATCCAACATTGTGGTATTTAGTGATCGGACTTTTATTTTCTGGTTATGCTATTCTCGAAGGATTTGATTTTGGTGCTGGTGCTTGGCATTTGTTTTTTCAAAAAGATATAAGCCGAAGAATTGCTATAAATGCAATTGCTCCAGTTTGGGATGCCAATCAAGTATGGTTGGTTATTGGTGGTGGTGCACTATTTGCAGGTTTTCCAGTAATGTATGCCACAATGTTATCGGCAATGTATGTGCCATTTATGTTATTTTTGATGTTCAATGTACTTAGAGCTGCTGCTATAAAATTCCGTAGTGCCGAAGAAATGTTGTGGTGGAGAAAAACTTGGGATTTTGTGTATAGCATATCTAGTATTATGATTGCTTTTTTATTAGGCGTTGTTCTTGGAAATATTTTGCAAGGCTTTCCTTTAGGAGAAAATTTCAGTTACAAAGGCGGAGTATTTTTCTCTTTTTTAAATCCTTATGCAATAATGACTGGCTTAACCACTTTGGCTTTATTTATGACGCAAGGAGCCATTTATTTATTATTAAAAACCGAAGGAAGATTACATGCTAGATTAACTTTTTTATTGCGAAGAGCAATGATATTCTTCATAATCACTTTCGGAATAATGACACTATATACACTAGTTTTTATACCTGAAGTAACAGCAAATTTTAGAGAAAACCCTGTCTACTTTGTAGTGCCTATTTTATCTTTTTTAGCCGTTGCAAATGTCCCTAGATTGGTTTCAAAAAAAAGGTATATGCTAGCATTAGTATTCTCATCTATCACCATGATGTTCTTGTTAATGCTTGTTGCCATTCAATTATACCCAACATTATTACTATCTACCATTGATCCTAAATATAATGTTACTATATACAATGCGGCTTCTTCGCAAAAATCATTGGGAATTATGCTAACAATAGTTGTAATTGGAACTCCATTGCTTGCCGGATATTTTTTCTTTCTATACAGTACCTTTAACGGGAAAGTAAAACTCGACGATACGAGCTATTAATATTATAATAACTATTTATTATTGAATAATTAAATTCTATAGAAAAAAATTATTATAAGTGATAATTATCACAAACCAATGCTTTTCTCTAACCTAAATTTGCAGTATTAATTAATCATCTAAATAATATTATCATGGAAGAAAAAGTATTTTTAATGCCAAGAATTGGCGACATGGCTCCAGATTTTGAAGCTGTAACTACTACTGGAAAATTAAAGTTCTCAGAATACAACAAAGGAAGTTGGGTAGTGTTTTTTTCACATCCTGCTGATTTTACTCCAGTATGTACAACAGAAATGAGTGGTTTTGCTAACGAAAAAGAATTTTTCGCAAAACACAACACTAAATTAATGGGTTTAAGTATTGATAGTATTCACGCTCATATTGCTTGGGTAAATGCAGTTCATGAAAAAACTGGCGTTTTATTTGAATTCCCAATAGTAGCTGATATTTCTATGGAAGTATCTAAATTATACGGAATGTTACAGCCAGGTGAAAGTGAAACTGCTGCCGTTAGAGCTGTATTTATTATGGATCCAGAAGGAAAAGTACGTTTAATCATGTATTATCCACTTAATGTAGGTAGAAACATGGCCGAAATAAAAAGAGCTTTGTTAGCACTTCAAGCTTCTGACGAACACAAAGTAGCTATGCCATTAGACTGGCAACCTGGAGATAAAGTAATTGTTCCTGCTCCAAAAACGGTTGAAGCTTTAGCGGAAAGAAAAAGTAGTAATTTAGAAATGGTAGATTGGTATTTAGCAAAAAAATCAATCTGATTTTATGGGATTTAATAAAAAAAGAGATTGTTTCTATGAAACAATCTCTTTTTTTTGTTATGTGATTTATGTTACAATTTTCGTGAAAATCAAAACCTACTTTTGAAAAATATTTAAAAAAAAATGAGAAAAATAGTCCTAGCAACACTTATTGTAGTAACTCTAATAAGTTGCAAGAAAGAAAAAGCACCAATTTCGATTGAAAAGAATCAAACACCACTAGAGAAATTAGTAGCGGGTAATCAACGCTTTTTAGAGGAAAAAACCATACACCCACATCAAAATAAAAATTCTGTTTTAGAAAATCAAAATGGACAACACCCTTTTGCTGTCATTGTTACTTGTTCTGATAGTCGCGTTGCACCAGAAATACTATTTGATCAGGGTATTGGCGACTTGTTTGTAATTAGAAATGCAGGAAATCTGATTTCTGATATCGACATGGGAAGTATTGAATATGCAGTAGAACATCTAGATGCAAAGTTAGTCGTGGTTTTAGGTCATACTGAATGTGGCGCTATCAAAGCCTATGTAGGAGATAAAAATAATGACTATCAGAAACACCGTAATCACATTGATGATATCGTAGAAACTATTGCTAACGAGCAAGAAGAAAAACAAGAAGAGAAACTACATCCAAAAGAAGAAAATATATTAGGTTGTATTAATGCAAACATTGAGCACTCTACAAAAACTATCGCAAACAATCCAATAATTAAAGAGCATAAAACAAAAATAGTTGCAATGAGATACGATGTTCATACAGGTAAAATAGTTATGTTTTAAAAAAAAGACTTATGTGACATTAGTTACAATTTTATATAAAATCAACGTATACATTTGCATAAATAATTTAAACTAAGAATAATATAAAACAATAAAATAATTTCAATTATGAAAATAGAACAAATTTACACAGGGTGCTTAGCACAAGGAGCTTATTACATTACTTCAAATGGCGAAGCTGCAATCATTGATCCGCTTAGAGAAACACAACCTTATACGGATAGATTAGAAAAAGATGGCGTTAAATTAAAATATATTTTTGAAACTCATTTTCATGCTGATTTTGTTTCAGGTCATTTAGATTTAAGTAAAAAAACAGGAGCGTCAATTGTTTATGGTCCAAACGCTAAGCCTGATTTTGAATTCATTTCAGCAAAAGACAATGAAGTTTTTGAAATTGGAGACATCAAAATAAAAGTGTTACACACACCTGGTCATACAATGGAAAGCACAACGTTTTTATTAATTGATGCTGATGGTAATGACCACGCTATTTTTTCAGGTGACACCTTGTTTTTAGGTGATGTAGGTCGTCCTGATTTAGCTCAAAAAGCAGCGTCGATGACACAGGAACAATTAGCAGGATTGTTATATCATTCTTTAAGAGATAAAATAATGCCTTTGGCTGATGATGTAATTGTTTATCCAGCTCACGGTGCAGGATCGGCTTGTGGAAAAAACATGAGTAAAGAAACGGTTGGTACCATTGGTGATCAAAAAGCAACTAATTATGCTTTGCGTGCTACTATGACTGAAGAAGAATTTATTAAAGAAGTGACAGATGGATTATTACCTCCACCAGCTTATTTCGGAATGAATGTAGCGATGAATAAAAGCGGAATTGAAAGTTTTGAGACTGTTTTTAATCAAGGTATGAAAGCCATCAAAGCAACCGAATTTGAGGTAGTGGCTGAAGAAACTGGAGCTTTGATTTTAGACACTCGTAACAATGGAGATTTTGCTAAAGGATTTATTCCTCAATCAATAAACATTGGTATCAACGGAGATTTTGCTCCTTGGGTGGGTGCTTTAATTGGGGATGTAAAACAACCTATTTTATTAGTTACCGATTTAGGATTAGAAGAAGAAACAGTAACACGTTTAACTCGTGTTGGTTTTGATAACGTAATTGGACATTTAGAAAATGGATTTCAAGCATGGGCAGCTGCAGGTCTTGTAGTCGATACAATAAACAGAATTACAGCCGAGCAATTTGCTAATGAAGTAAAAATTGGCGAAAGCAAAGTTATTGATGTACGAAAAGAAAGTGAATACGAAGCAGAACACGTAGAAGATGCTTTCAGTCGTCCTTTAGCTTCCATAAACGAATGGGTAAAAGACATTAATCCAGAAGAACATTTCTTTATGCATTGTGCAGGAGGTTACCGTTCTATGATGGCGGCGTCTATTTTACAAGCCCGCGGATACAGAAACTTTAGCGAAGTTGAAGGTGGTTTCGGTGCCATTGCAAAAACAACCGTTCCTAAAACTGATTTTGTTTGTCAAAGTAAAGTTTTAAAAGTATAATCTAATAGTCATAAAAAAATAAGATATGGGAATTTTTAATAATATGTTTGGCGGAAATAGTAACGATAACTTAGCAACATTGGTAAATGGAGGAGCCTTTTTAGTAGATGTTCGTACACCTGAAGAATTTGCTGAAGGAAATGTAAAAGAATCAACAAACATACCTCTTGACCAAGTTGCCGTAAACTTGGATAAATTTAAAGAAAAAGAAAACATTGTAGTTTTTTGCCGAAGTGGAAACCGAAGCGGTCAAGCCAAAAATATATTAGAGCAAAACGGTTTTACAAATGTCACCAATGGTGGAACTTGGCAAGATATAAATGATGTAATCAATAAATAAAAGATGCAAAATTTATTTAAAATAGGTTTCATTGTTTTAGTAATGGCTTTTTCGAGTACTGTAATTTATTCACAAAATAAAATACTTGTGACTAAAAGTATAACAGCCCAAAAAACAAAACAAACTACAAAAAACGAAACTTTTTATGTAGATGTTAGAACGCCAGCAGAATTTGCTCAAGGAAGTGTAAAAGGAGCAATAAATATTCCTTTAGATCAAATTGAAAATCAATTAGCAAAATTTAAAGGCAAAAAAAACATTGTTGTCTTTTGCCGCAGTGGCAACCGAAGCAGTCAAGCTAAAGTTATTTTAGAACAAAACGGTTTTACAAATATAAAAAATGGTGGAAGCTGGGAAGATGTAAATGCAAAATTGAAAAAATAAGTTCAAATAACTCGAAAAATAGTTCAGTTTGAAACAGATTGATGCCTGTTTTGAATTGGACTATTTTTTATTAAAATAATAAACTATGCAAGAAGTATTCAAAATTTGGGAAACCAATCGTAAACTACATTTAGCTTTTTTAGAAAATTATACATTAGAACAACTGAATAAAATCCCGGAAGGTTTTAAAAATAATTTGATTTGGAATATTGGTCATATTATTACAACCCAACAAGGATTAATTTATAGACTGTCGGGTTTGCCCGTCTCGATTTCAAAAGAATTTCATAACAAATACAAATACGGTTCAGTACCAACTCAAACCACAACGCAAGAAGAAGTTGAAGAAATAAAAGCGTTATTAATTTCGTTAATTCAACAAACTAAAGATGATTATGCTAATGGAAAATTTGTTGCGTTTACACCCTACGAAACCCATATCGGTTTTCATTTGGCAACATTTGAAGAAGCTATAAATTTTAACAACTATCACGAAGGAATTCATCTTGGTTTTATGATGAATATTAGAAAATTTGTTTAATTACAAATATTACAAAACAATGCTAAAAACAATTTTTACAAACTGGAACTTTATGCGAGCAATTCGATTAATTCTAGGAGTTTATATTATAATTCAATCTTATCAATCACAGCAATATATAATGATAATTCCGGGTGTGGTTATTGTAATAATGGCTTTGTTTAGCGTGGGTTGTTGTGGCAATAATGGTTGTGCAGTTCCAATAAAAAAACAAGAAAATGAATAATTTCAATGATATTATAAATTCTGAAAAACCAGTTTTGGTAGATTTCTTTGCCACTTGGTGTGACCCTTGTCAAATGCTTTTGCCAGCGCTTAATAAAGTAAAGGAAAGCCTTAAGGATCGTATTACGATTATTAAAATAGATATGGATACAAACCAAGAAATAACGCAAAAATATCAAGTTCGAGGAGTTCCTACTCTGATGCTTTTTCAAGAAGGCAAACAACTATGGCGACAATCAGGAGTTCTTAGCAAAGAAGAAATTATCAAAATTATTCTTGATAAAACTAACTAAGAAATGAGCAACCAAAAAGGCATCAACAAAGATTTAATTTTAAGAGAAAGATTGGCAATACAACGAACCATACTTGCTAATCAATCTACTTTTTTGGCATTTTTAAGAACATCAATGTACTTCCTCATTGCAGGTTTAAGTCTAAAAAATGTATTAAAGATCGAAAATAGCATTATCATTGAAATAGTTTTATTCTCAGTTTCTGGCATTATTTTATTAATTGGACTTGTTAATTATTTCAAACATAAAAAGTCAATTTTAGAGAACGAAAAACACATAGGAGACTATCAATTAGACTATTATGAGTAAAGATAAAATAGCACTCGGTCTAAAAGAAAATTGGAAACAATTTACCATTCTAGTAATAATCAACGCCTTTGTTGGTGCAATGGTTGGAATGGAACGATCTATTTTTCCGAAATTTGCTGAAGTTGAATTTGGGATGGCTTCCAAAACAGCAATTCTTTCATTTATAGTAGCTTTTGGTGTAACTAAAGCAATTACAAATTATTTCACCGGAAAATTAGCCAATCGATTTGGTAGAAAAAATTTACTTTTATTCGGTTGGATTTTAGCCATTCCTGTCCCTTTTATTTTGATATATGCCAACTCTTGGAACTGGGTAATTCTCGCAAATATTTTATTAGGCATCAGTCAAGGTTTGACTTGGAGTAGCACTGTTGTAATGAAAATAGATTTAGTTGGCGAAAAAGACAGGGGTTTTGCAATGGGTTTAAATGAATTTGCGGGCTATTTTGCTGTTGGGTTAGTAGCTTTTCTAACTGGAATTATAGCCGAAAAATATGGTGTAACTCCTTATCCATTTTATCTAGGAATTGGAATTTCGATAACAGGTTTCTTATTAACTTTATTTTTAGTAAAAGACACACGTCATTTTGTACTTCAAGAAACTAGTTCTACTAGTTCAAAACAAGAAAAATTAAATAATGTTTTTATCGAAACTACTTTCAAAAACAAAACATTAAGTGCAGTTACACAAGCAGGATTAGTTAATAATTTAAACGATGGTATGATTTGGGGATTATTACCAATTGTTTTATTTTCAATGCATTATAATACAGCAAATATTGGAATTATTACTGCTATCTATCCTACAGTTTGGGGAATTGGACAATTGTTCACAGGTAAAATGTCTGATGTTTATTCAAAAAAAGTAATGCTTTTTTGGGGAATGTTATTACAAGGAATTGCTATTATTACCATTCCGTTTTGTAGTGCTTTTTATCAATTGGCACTAGTTTCTGGGCTTTTAGGATTTGGAACGGCATTGGTTTATCCAACTCTTTTATCGGCAATTGCGGGTGCTACAAATCCATTTCAAAGAGCAGAAACCATTGGTGTTTTTAGATTTTGGAGAGATTTAGGATATGCTATTGGAGCAATAATTTCGGGAATAACTGCAGATGTTTTTGGTGTAGAATATGCTATTTATTTGATTGGAATAATAACAATTGTATCTTCATTAATTATAAAAGTGAGAATGCCAAATGACACCAATAAAAGTATGGATTGCATAGAAGTAGCAATGGTTAAGAAACTAATTGGAAGTGATAAAGACGTACAAATTATCGATGTCCGCACTAAAGAGGAGTTTGACAATTATCATATTGAAAATGCAATACATATTCCTTTAGATACATTAAATGAAAATAGTGTTTTGCTAAATACAAAAAAGCACTATATAACAGCTTGTGGCAAAGGTGGTGGTCGATCTATAGAGGCGGCAAAATTACTATCCGATTTAGGATTTAAAGCTAACTGGCTTTGCGGTGGAACTAACAACTGGTTAGGTATAAATTAATTAAAAAATAAACACAAAATGACACATAAAATAGAAGTCGAAAATATAAAGTGCGGTGGCTGTATGAACAGTATAAAAATGGCATTACTTAAAATTGAAAATGTAACAGAAGTTACCATTGATAAAGAAACAGATACCATTACAATTAATTCAAATAAAGATAGAGTTTTTTTAGTAAACACATTATCCAACTTGGGTTATCCCGAAAAAGGACATAACACACTTTTACATAAAGGAAAATCTTTTGTGAGTTGTGCTGTTGGTAATTTATCTAAATAAAATAGTAAAAAAAGTACTTGATTTCTCAAGCACTTTTTTTGTTATGTGACAAATGTTACAAAATAAGTGTTATTTATAGTTCAAATTTGTCAAAAAAATTTAAACTATGGAAATTCTAGAATTTATCAAACAACCCTGGGCTTGGTACGTAGCAGGTCCTTTAGTAGGTCTTACTGTACCAGCATTATTAATTTTAGGTAACAAGAATTTTGGTATTAGCGCCAATTTACGTCATGCTTGTGCCGCATGTTTACCAGCAAATATTTCATTCTTTAATTACAATTGGAAAAAAGAAATTTGGAATATGTTTTTTATAGCTGGAATCCTGATAGGTGGTGTAATTGCTTTCAACTTTTTATCCAATCCTAATCCAATTATTATTAATGACGATTTGAGAGTGGAATTAGCTACTTATGGAATTACAAATATAGATGGAATGTTGCCATCAGAAATTTTCTCTTGGGAAAATCTATTTACAATCAAAGGATTATTAATGATGGTTTTGGGAGGTTTTATGATAGGTTTTGGTTCCCGTTATGCAGGTGGCTGTACAAGTGGTCACGCAATTTCGGGTTTATCAAATCTACAATTACCATCACTAATTGCTACTTGTTGCTTTTTCATAGGCGGACTAATAATGGCAAATATAATTCTACCTTACATACTTTCACTTTAAAAAATAAATTATGAACAATACAGAACAAAACACCGATTTTGAAACACGTTCTTTAGATACAGTTTGTGTAAACGAAAGTCAGTTAGAACATAAATGGTACCACAACATTAAATACTTAATCGTAGGATTATTATTCGGAATTGTATTCATTAAAGCAGAAATTATCAGTTGGTTTCGCATTCAAGAAATGTTCCGTTTTCAGTCGTTTCATATGTACGGTGTTATAGGTAGTGCAGTTGTTGTTGGTGCGATTTCAGTTTTATTAATTAAAAAATTTAATATCAAAACCATTTATGGCGAGAAAATAGAATTTCACGATAAGACATTCAATAAAGGTCAAATTATTGGCGGACTAATATTTGGTTTAGGATGGGCTATTACTGGTGCATGTCCAGGCCCAATTTTTGCACAAATAGGAACTGGAGTTACCGTGATGATTATCACTTTATTCTTTGCTATTGTTGGAACGTGGATCTATGGATATTTTAGAGATAAATTACCTCATTAATTTTTTTTATGCCAAGTAAAGATAGTAACGTTTTAAAACTAAAATCTTCTATAAAAAAAATAGTAATCCTATTCATAACAATGATAGGGTTAGTATTCTTTTTGTTTATAGCAATTGTATTTAATATAGATTTTACTTCATTTTTTAATTCAAATGAATATAAAAATATTGAAATAGAAAAAATATATGCCGATGCTGCAATAAAAGATAGTTTGCAAAGAGAAATGGCAAATTTTTGGAAACCAGTACCTCTTGAAGAAATTACGGATAGTGTTTTTAAGAAAAAAGTGGAATACGGTAAAGAATTGATTGAGCATACAGCCAAATATCTTGGTCCAAATGGAAGTGTGCAGCAAACTTCAAACGGAATGAATTGCAATAATTGTCATCTGGATGCTGGTACAAAACCTTGGGGAAACAATTATGGCTCTGTATATTCTACCTATCCAAAAATGAGAGCTCGAAGCGGGAAAATTGAAAATCTATTTAAACGTGTAAACGATTGTTTCGAAAGAAGTTTAAATGGAAAAGCACTTGCCGAAAACAGCCCAGAAATGCAAGCAATGATAGCTTATATTGAATATATTGGGAAAAACGTTCCTAAAGACTCTACAGCATTAGCATCAGGAATTAGAGATATTAAGTTGATGAAGCGTGCTGCAAGTCCAGCAAAAGGAAAACCTTTGTACGAAGCTAAATGTGCAAGTTGTCATCAAACCAACGGGCAAGGTGTGCTTAATGAAAGTAAAACAGAATATACCTATCCTCCACTTTGGGGCAAAAATTCGTACAACAAGGGTGCTGGTTTATTTAGAATTAGCCGTTTTGCAGGATTTATCAAATACAATATGCCACTTGGCGCAACTTATGACAGCCCTCAATTGACGGATGAAGAATCTTGGGATATTGCGGCTTATGTTGAAAGTCTTGACCGTCCAAGTAAAGATTTATCTGCCGATTGGCCAAAAATAGGAAAAAAACCATTTGATCATCCGTTTGGTCCTTTTGAAGATAAATATTCCGAACAACAACACAAATACGGTCCTTTCATCGCGATGAAAAAAGAAAAGAAAAAAAGTTAAAATATGAAAAGTCTATTTATTGCACTAATCTGCTTGTTATCGGCTAAATCGTTTGCTCAGACACAGCCAAAAGATCACAAAATCGTTTTCCAATTTACCAATGCGAATGACACATTGCAACAAAAAGCATTTGTAAAACAACTCGAAAATATATCCGAGTACTGGCCAACAGCTAAATTTGAAGTTGTGTTGTATAATCAGGGCTTGGAATTGGTAATGAAAAATAACACAAAATATCAAGTAAGATTACAAGCTCTTAAATCAAGAGGAGTGAAATTTGTTGTTTGCGAAAACACACTAAAAAATCGTAAAATAAGCAAAGATGCATTTCCTGAAATTTTGGTAGAATATATTCCAGCTGGAATTGCCGAAATTGTCGAAAAACAAGAGCAAGGTTGGAGTTACGTAAAAGGTGGTTATTAAATAAATTATAAATATTAAAAAATTACAAATGAATAACAACAACCGTAGAAATTTCATAAAAAATATTGGGGCACTCGGAATTTCTATTCCATTTGTCGCACCAATTTCTGGATTTGCTTCAGAAACAGAATTACAAGAAACAGAATATCAAAACTTGGTCAATAATAATCAACCACAAACCATTTCTATTCTTCAAACAACCGATGTGCATTGCCAAATTCACCCACATGACGAGCTCTTTTGGGAAGACAACAAAGCCGTTTTTCGCAAAACTGGAGGGTATGCCTATATGGCAACAATGCTCAATGATCTGAAAAAGAAAAACCCAAATACCTATATTATAGACACTGGCGATATGTTTCAAGGAAGTGAGTTAAGTGTCAAAACCACTGGAGAAGCATTTGTGCCAATATTAGACGCTCTAAAATACGATTTGTATTTACCTGGAAACTGGGAAGTTATTTATGGCAAAAAACAAATGCAAACCCTTTTAGGTAAACTAAATGCACCAAAAATTTGTACTAATATGTACCACGATTTAGGTGAGGGTAAAAAAGGAGAACTTATTTTTCAGCCGTATCAAATATGGAATGTTGCAGGAGCAAAAATTGGATTTCTTGGTTATACCGATCCATTAGTTCCAATTCGTCAAAGTCCAGTGTATAGCAAAGGAATTATTTATACAAAACCCGAAGAAAATTTAGCTCATTATGTAGATGTGTTAAAAAATCAAGAAAATTGTAGTTATATAATTATGATTGCACACCTTGGATTGAGCCAACAAATAGCATTAGCAAACATGCCGGAATGCGAAGGTGTAAATTATATTTTGGGTGGCGATACACACGAAAGAGTCCGTAAGCCAATTGTTTGTAAATACGCTAAAGTGGTTGAGCCAGGAGCGTTTGGATCATTTATTGGCAAACTAGATTTGACCACTCAAAACGGAAAAGTAATCGCCGATAGTTATGAATTACTTGAAGTTGCGTCTTCAAAGATCAAACCAGACCCAACAATTCAAAAATTACTAAACGAAAAAGAGTTAGTATATAAAGAACACATTGATACCGTAATTGGTCACAGTACGATTCCACTTTATCGCTATTTTGTAGTCGAGAACCCAATAGACACGATGATTCTGAACGGATTGAAATGGAAATTTCCAGAAATAGACATCGTGCTTTCTAACGGTTTTCGTTTTTGTCCGCCTCGTACCACACCAGATCAAACAGGAAATATTCCAATAACAAATGGTTTTATATTTGATATGTTACCTGTAGACAGCACCATTCGTACTGCAAAAACTTCAGGAAAACAAATAAAAGATTGGTTAGAAAAAGAACTAAACAATGTTTTTGCAAAAGATGCCTCAAAACGATTTGGAGGTTGGGTAGTCAAATTTAAAGGAATGGAAATCACTTTCAATGCATTTGGCGAAACTGGTAAAAGGGTTCAAACCGTTACCGTAAAAGGTGCTCCAATTGATGACTCAAAATTATATTCAATACTTGCTTGTGAGCGAGAAGGAGATCCCGAAGATATGTTGTGTAGAATGAAAGGAGTTATCGATCCAAAAAATACAACATCGACCCTTCATACTGTAATGATTGATTACTTAAAAAACAATTCTCCCGTAACTCCAATTCCAGTAAAATCTGCTAAAGCTCTCGATGCACCAGACACCTTACTTACACAAGTTACAGGAGTAGATTATGTATTTAGATAAAATTTAAAATTTTAAATAATCCTTAAAAATCGAGTATGAAAATATTCGATTTTTTTTATTACAATTTATCAAGTTAAAGTGATATAAGTTACAAATTAAACGTTTTTTTCAAATTAGTTTTGCTGTAAATTTAATTTAATAAATGAGAAAGCATTTTACATTATTAGCATTTCTGTTACTTTTACATAACTCATTTGCACAACACCAAGAAATAGCAGAGAAACCTGCTATTTGGAAAGGAAAAGCCAATGTCAACATCGACTCAACATCACTTTTGAGTGTGTTCAAAAGAGGAAGTTTTAACGGGCATTTTCGTTATTTTAATATGAATACAATCAATGAAGGGTCATTAACCGATTATCATGCAAATGCCCTTGGTGGTGGAATAAAATTTGAAACAGCAAAATTTTATAACTTTCAATTTGGTGTAAGCGGTTACTATATTTATAATATTGGTTCCTCTGATTTTTTGGTAAAAGACCCACAAACAAACCTAGTGAATCGTTACGAAATAGCACTTTTTGATATTAATAATCCTGATGAAAAAGAAAATTTAAGTCGATTAGAAGAGTTGTATTTAAAATTTAATTTCAAAAAATCTACTTTTACTTTAGGTAAACAATTACTTAACTCATCATTCATTAATCTTCAAGACGGAAGAATGCGACCAACCGAAGTCGCTGGAATTTGGGTAGATTTTAACGAAATAAAAAACACAACTATAAATACGGGTTACTTGTACTCTATTTCACCACGAAGCACAGATAAGTATTATGAAATAGGGGAATCAATAGGAATTTATCCAACAGGTGTAAACCCAGACGGTACAAAATCTGGCTATGCAAGTAATCTTGAAAGCAATGGAATATATATACTTGGCATCCAAAATGAGTCAGTAAAAAACCTAAAAGCATTAGTTTTCAATCAATATGTTGAAAATATTTTCAATACCTCTTTATTGCAATTTGATTATAAATATGATTTAGATAAAAACTCTAAACTACTTTTGGGTTTTCAAACCATCTATCAAACGGCACTTAATAATGGTGGAAATAGTGACCAAAGTAAAACCTATTTTGAAAAAAATGTTAATTCGCAAACGTTTGGAGGAAAACTAAGTTGGAAAAGTAAAACACTTGAAGTAACCCTAAACTATAACCGAATTACAGCTAAAGGGCGTTATTTAATGCCAAGAGAATGGGGACGAGACCCGTTTTATACTTTTCTTCCAAGAGAACGAAATGAAGGTTTTGGAGATGTAACAGCATATATGACTAAATTAAGTTATTACGGACCAAAAAAAGCTTTCAAAGCTTACATTGGAGCAGGATATTATAAAATGCCAGATGTTAAAAACTTTAAAATGAATAAATACGCATTACCATCATACTATCAAACCAACTTTGATGTTAGTTATGATTTTCAAGGATTCCTTAAAGGTTTTGATGTTCATTTTCTTTATGTTCATAAATTTAACGATGGTGAAACGTACAACGACAAAAAGTATATTTTTAATAAAACTAATATGAGTAATATTAATTTTATCATTAACTTCAATTTCTAAATATTGTTATTATCATAAAGTCAAGTATATATACATTTTTTTTATTTGCATTTTTATTTGCAAGTTCTCAAGAAAGACATCATAATTATTGGTCTAAAGCGATTGTCAACCTTACTTTGAACGAAAGATTCAAGACAGAAATTGAGTTAATTCATCGTAGACAAAATAATTTTGAAAGCAATAACCTTTTCGATAAAAATTTAGTGCATGCCACTAGAACTTGGATATATTTCAAACAAAACAAAGATGTTGTTTATGGTATATCACCATTTGCTTATTTTTCAAATTACAAAATAATACAAAAAAAAAGTGATGCAGTTGCAAAACCTACTAACGAATACCGCTTCACAGCATCATTAGAATTACAACACCAATTGGCCACGAATTTTTACGTTGTAGATAGAACCGCAATTGAATATAGAGCTTTTGAGGGATCTATAGAAAACACGACTCGTTTGCGAAATAGACTAGCCTTTAGATATGATTTTAATTCAAATTATTACATCGCTATTGGTGATGAAATATTGATAAATACAACTGGAACTGACGCACTATATATTTTTGACCAAAATAGAATATTTACCAACTTTTCATATAAACTAAATTCAGCAGTAAAATTCGATATTGGATATATTTATATTTCCAGATTAATAAAACATGAAACTACTTCAATAGAAGAAAGCAATTTTTTCTTAAATTTCACCTACAACTTTAATAAAGGTAACAACTAAAAATTTAAAAAAAAACAGCATTATTTTAAGTTGTTATATTACTTTTACAAAATAAACAACTCGATATTTTTTAATATTGACTACAAAATCATTAAATTGAATGGTTTGTTGTCAAGTAAACAAATTAGGCAGATGAAAAAAATCATAATTTCAACTTTTTTACTGATATTTATTTCAAAAATACAATCACAAAACCAAAATCAAAAAATGAAAATCATTCAACCACCAATTGCAAAAATAATTCCAAAAAAATTAGAAAAACACGGAGATGTTAGAACTGATAATTACTATTGGTTAAATGAACGAGAAAATCCTGAAGTAATTGATTATTTAAATAAAGAAAACGAATATTACCAAAAATCTACTTCGCATACCAAACAATTGCAAGACGATTTGTTTGCTGAAATGAAATCCAGAATTAAAGAAGACGACAGTTCTGTGCCTTATTTTTATAACGAATATTGGTACATCACGCGTTTTGAGACAGGTAAAGATTACCCAATTTATGCCAGAAAAAAAGGAAGTTTAGAGGCAAAAGAAGAAATTTTATTTGATTGCAATGAAATGGCAAAAGGACATTCCTACTTCAACTTAAGTGGAATGAGTGTTAGTGGCGACAACAAATTAGTAGCTTTTGGTTTAGATTTGGTTTCAAGAAGACAATATACAATCCAAATTAAAAATTTAGAAACTGGTGAAATTCTTTCAGATAAAATTGAAAACACAACAGGTGGTACCAGCTGGTCAACCGACAATAAAACACTTTTTTATACTGGAAAAGACGCACAAACCTTACGTTCTGATAAAATTTTCAAACATAAATTAGGCACAAATGCTTCCGAAGACCTTTTAGTTTTTCACGAAAAAGACGATACGTACAATACGTTTGTGTATAAAGAAAAATCGAAAAAATACATCATAATAGGATCTGGAAGTACCCTAACAAGCGAATATCAAATTTTAGAGGCAGACAATCCTGATGGAAAATTCAGAGTATTTCAATCAAGAACACGTGGTTTAGAATATTCAATTTCATTCTATAAAGATAAATTTTACATCTTAACGAATGCCGATAAAGCCACCAATTTCAAATTAATGACTACACCTGAAAACGAAACAGGGAAAGAAAATTGGACCGATTTAATTCCGCATAGAAAAGACGTGTTGATAGAAGGCATTGAAATTTTCAAAAACTATTTAGTAGTGGAAGAACGTTCAAACGGTTTAAATAAAATTCAAATTAAACCTTGGGATGGCTCTGGCGATTATTACTTACCTTTTAATAGCGAAACCTATACGTGCTACACCACTTCTAATGTTGATTTTGACACGGATGTTTTACGTTATGGCTACCAATCTATGGCCACGCCTTCTTCTGTGATTGATTTCAATATGAAAACAAAAGAAAAAACCATCTTAAAAGAGCAAGCTGTTTTAGGCGGAAAATTCGATAAAAATAACTATAGTGAAGAGAGAATTTGGGCTACTGCAACTGATGGAACTAAAATTCCTATGAGTGTAGTATACCGAAAAGGCATTAAAAAAGACGGAAAAAATCCTTTATTACAATATGCTTATGGTTCATACGGCTCTTCAATGGATCCTTATTTTTCAAGTACTCGATTGAGTTTAATGGATAGAGGATTCATCTACGTTATTGCACACATACGTGGAGGAGAAGATTTAGGCAGAGAATGGTATGAAAATGGAAAATTATTAAAAAAGAAAAATACATTTACAGATTTTATCGATTGTAGCAAGTATTTAATAGCAGAAAAATACACTTCTGCAGAACATTTATACGCTGAAGGTGGTTCTGCAGGTGGTTTATTAATGGGTGCAATTGTAAATATGGCTCCAGAATTGTATAATGGTGTGATTGCACAAGTACCTTTTGTTGATGTGATTACCACTATGTTAGACGACACCATACCATTAACAACTGGAGAATACGACGAATGGGGAAATCCAAATGAAAAAAAATATTATGACTATATGTTATCCTATTCACCATACGATCAAGTAAAAGAACAAGCATACCCAAATATGTATGTATCAACAGGTTTGCACGATTCACAAGTGCAATATTTTGAACCTGCAAAATGGGTGGCAAAATTAAGAGTGCTAAAAACAAACAACAAACAATTGTTTTTAGATACAAATATGGATGCGGGTCACGGTGGAGCTTCAGGAAGATTTGAAGCCTTAAAAGAATTAGCCAAAGAGTTTGCATTCCTATTTGATTTAGAAAATATTAAAAAATAGTCAAAAAAAAAGACTATTTTTGCACTTTACAACTAAAATGAAACACGAAAAAAAAGTATATAATTCTATTATAGATTTAATTGGAGATACCCCAATTGTAAAATTAAATAATATTAGCAAAAACTTAAAAGGTAACTTTTATGCAAAAGTTGAGGCAATTAATCCCGGACATTCATCAAAGGATAGGATTGCAAAATATATTATTGAAAATGCAGAAGAGCAGGGTATTTTAAAACCTGGTGCTACTATTATCGAAACAACATCTGGTAATACAGGATTTAGTTTGGCAATGATTAGTATCATAAAAGGTTATAAGTGCATTTTATCTGTAAGTGATAAATCATCTCCAGACAAGTTTGACATGTTAAAAAGCATGGGAGCTAAAGTGTATGTTTGTCCTTCTAACGTTGCTGCTGATGACCCAAGAAGCTATTATGAAGTAGCAAAACGACTTCAAAAAGAAACACCAAATTCTATTTATATCAATCAATATTTTAATCAATTAAATATTGATGCTCATTATCACAATACAGGTAAAGAAATTTGGGAACAGACAAATGGTAAAGTTACACATATTGTAGTTTGTAGTGGAACTGGTGGAACAATTTCAGGTATTGGGAAATATTTAAAAGAAAAAAATCCAAATATTAGAGTTTTAGGTGTTGATGCATTTGGTTCTGTATTAAAAAAATATCATGAAACAAAAATTGTAGATCCAAACGAGATATATTCAAATAAAATCGAAGGTTTAGGTAAAAATTTAATTCCAACGGCTACTGATTTTGATATTATTGATAAATATGTGAAAGTTACCGACAAAGAAAGTGCTGTAACCGCAAGAGAAATTTCCAAAACAGAAGGTTTATTTGTAGGATATACATCTGGTGCTGCATTTCAAGCTGTGAAGCAATATGCCGCATTAGGAGAGTTTAACGAAAATAGTAATGTAGTAGTTGTTTTTCCAGATCACGGATCGCGTTATATGAGTAAAATTTATAGCGATGATTGGATGCAAGAACAAGGCTTTTTAGATGCTGAAAATGGTGATGATTCAATGAAAATTGAGGTGATAAAATGATACATATGAAAAAAATGGCTTTTTTAGTATTTTTTTTAATTCATACAATTTCTTTTGGACAAATAAAAGAAAACAATTGGAAAACAATTAATGAAAACACCTATTCCGTTCAATACCCCGATAATTGGGAATTGAATTCTGAAAAATCAATGGGTACTAGTTTTATTTTATTTACTCAACAAACTTCAACAGATGATAAATTTCGTGAAAATGTAAATTTAATTATTCAAAATTTAGAAGGTTATAATTTAAATTTAGATGACTATGTATCTATTTCTGAAGAACAAATAAATAAAATGGTTACAAACGGAAAAATTATTGAAAGCAAAAGGTTGTTTAAAAATAATTCTGAATTTCAAAAAGTTATTTTTACGGGTGATCAAGGTATTTTTAATCTAAAATTTATACAATATTATTTTATAAAAGATGAAAAAGCCTTTGTACTCACTTTTACTAGTGAAGTAACACAATATGAAAAATATAAATTAATTAGTGATAAAATTTTAGCAAGTTTTATTTTAAAATAACTGTTTAATTTTTTCAAAAGGAGAAGAAGAAATAACATTAAAAAACAATAAATATTAATTATTTAAAAAAAAAGGCTTTGATATTGAAAATATTTTTTATTTTTGATAAAACTATTAAAAAATTTAACAATGAAAAATTTATTAGGCGCACTTGTTTTGTTTTTAGCTTTCACAGTAAATGCTAATGCTCAAGAAACATTTAAAAAAGTAGACGAGAAAATTGAAGCTAAAAATAATATGGTTGCTCTTTCTGAAGCAATAACCGTAGAAGGAACTTTAAGCGAAGATTTAACAAGATTATTTGAATACAAATTCAGAAACTTAAACGAAAATCTTTCAGCAGAGAGAAAAATCGAATTAGCAAAAGTAATTGAAGCTAAATTAAGAGCTACACTTTCTCAAACACAAATGGAAAGTATTGAAAGTAAACAAGGTTTGTTGAAAAAATTAACAAACTAAAAATAAATTACTTTTTAAAAAGCCCGTTTAGTAAACTAAACGGGCTTTTTTTATATTATTTTAGCAACTTCTTGAATTGACTGAATCGTAAAATCTAAATCTTCATAACTTAAAGCATCAGTAATAAACCATGTTTCATATGCTGAAGGCGCAATATAAATGCCACGTTTCAATAATTCGTGAAAGAATTTTTTAAATCTTTCGTTGTCTCCCTTTTTTGCAGTTTCAAAATCATACACTTCATTTTTATCGAAATGCACTGAAATCATTGATCCTACTCTATTTATAGTAAACTCAATATTATTTTCCGACAGAACTTTGTGAATTCCGATCTCTAAATAAGCTGTTTTTTCTTCTAATCTGTTAAATATTTCTTTATCTGAATTTAATTCCAATAGCATTTGGTATCCTGCCGCCATAGCTAATGGGTTTCCAGATAACGTTCCTGCTTGATACACAGGACCAAGTGGAGACAACATATTCATAATTTCATTTTTTGCAGCAAAAGCACCTACTGGCAAACCACCACCAATTACTTTCCCAAAGCAAACTATATCGGCCGCAACTTGATACAATTCTTGCACACCACCTTTTGCAAGACGAAATCCAGTCATTACTTCATCAAAAACCAATAACGCTCCGTTTTCCTTACAAAGTTGCTTTAAACCGGATAAAAAACCTTCTTTTGGAGGGACACATCCCATATTTCCTGCAACAGGTTCTACAATAATTGCTGCGATTTCATTTTTATTGGCTTCAAAAAGCGCTTTTACGTGTTCTAAATCATTATATTTTGCTAATAATGTATCTTTAGCTGTGCCTTCAGTTACTCCAGGACTATTTGGCACACCAAACGTACTTAATCCACTTCCAGCAGCAATTAAAAACGAATCGGAATGACCATGATAACAACCTGAAAATTTTATTATTTTATCACGTTTTGTATAACCACGAGCTAATCGAATCGCACTCATGCAGGCCTCTGTTCCAGAATTAACAAATCGAATTTTATCAATATTTGGTACCATTGAAATGGCCAATTGAGCTATTTTCGTTTCTAACTCTGTTGGGGTTCCAAAAGATGTGCCTTTTTTTGCCTTTTCAATAATTGCATTTACTACAGGCTCGTGTGCATGACCTAAAATCATAGGGCCCCAAGAGTTGATGTAATCTATATATTTATTTCCATCTTCATCATATAAATAAGCGCCTTTAGCTTCTTTAATAAAAATCGGAAAACCGCCTACGCCTTTAAACGCTCTAACTGGCGAATTCACTCCACCCGGAATTACTTCATTTGCTTCAACAAACAACTGACTACTTCTTTGATATAACATTATTTTTTAACTTTTAATTTTTGACCAATTGAAATACTGGATTCCAAAATAGTATTTAAACTTTTTAACTCTTCAACAGAAATATTATATTTTTTTGATAACGAATACAAGGTATCACCTTTTTCAACAATATGCTCTCCTATAACTTGTGCCTGAGCAACTACTCTTGGTTTTGGAATAAAATTTCTTCCTAAAACTTCATTATCAATTTTATATAATTCATAGCGTTCAATAATGCCAATTAATTTTGAAGGATAGAGTGTATCCGTTGCGTAACCTGCTTTTTTTAAACCATTTGCCCACGATTCATAATCGCCTTTATCTAATTTAAACAAACTTTCATACCGTTTTCTTGAAGATAAAAAAGCAGAATGATCTTTGTACGATTCGGCTGGGTCTTTATATTTTCTAAAACACTCTTGTTCGGCATCATCATCATATTTTACAGATTCACCTGTCCATCCTGTATGGCATTTTATTCCGAAGTGATTGTTCGCTTCTTTCGCTAAAGATCCAAAACCTGCACCTGATTCTAAAATACCTTGTGCCATAGTGATACTTGCAGGAATACCATGAACTTTCATGTTATTTTTTGCCGTTTCTTTAAAATCTTCAATATATTTTTTTACATCTTCTGTCGTAGCTTTTACTTTAGATGTTGCTACTAATATTTCGCTACCAGAAGGATTTTCCTTCGTTGGAGATTTTGCTTCTGGAGTTGGTTTTGCAACAGGTTTTTTTGAAGCAGGATATGTTTTAGAATACTTTTTTCCTTTAGTAGTAGTGATTTTAGAACCTCCACAACTTGTTAAAAGCAGCGCAAAAAATAGTATTAAAATTTTATTTGTCATATCATTATCTTTGTTTTTCCAGATTTTTCTAATTTTAAATTCATACCTGCAATTCCTTGTAAACCACCAGTATGTATGGCTAAAATTTTTGAATTTGGCGGAAAAAAATCTTTTTGTATTAAATCTAAAATACCAAACATCATTTTTCCAGTATAAATTGGATCCAATGGAATTTCATATTGAATGTAAAATGAATTTATAAAATCAATTAATTCATTAGTTACTTTTCCATAACCACCAAAATGATACTCACAATTTATGGTCCAATTCTTTTGATTTGCAAATTTAGCAATATCATTTTGTAAAAAATCAC
>JBIPOM010000251.1:0-6708 GCA_044379175.1 Flavobacterium sp.
GATGTACAAGTTCCATTTCCTGCGGTAACAGTATAAGCTGTTCCTTCAGTTGCTCCCGTGATTGCTCCTCCTGTTCCAACTGATGGACCTGTCGGGCTAAATACATACGTTAAACTCGAATCGTAATTTGAAACCGTTGCAATTCCTGCTGCAGTACAAGACGCAGCTACTGTAGTAAGCGTTGGTACAGCTGGTGTTATGCTTTTTGTAGCTGTTACTTGTGTTCTTACTACGGCTTCACAAATTTCATCAAATGTTAAATTATGGAAATAAGTAGTTGTATTAGCCGTTGTAACCGGTGCTGCGATTAAACTAGTAACATTTCCTTTTAAAATTAATGAACTTCCTGAAGGATAAGTAATTGTTGCTGTACTATTTCCTAATACATTATTTGTTGTAACCAATCCATTAGAAACTACTAAACGATAACCACTTCCAACTGGGATGTTATAATTTAAAGTAACATCTTGAAAAACAGATCCTATTGTTGATATATTTAATGTTGGTACGAAAGTAACTGGAGCAGTTCCTGTTACTATATTTCCTGCTGCATCATATAAACTAATGATAATAGGTGTTCTTGCTGCTGCAGTATTTTTAGGATATACTTTAACCGTTTTTAATTTAATTGATTTGGTTACATCAAAAGTAATTCCTGCAAATAATGTAGCGGTTCCTGCTGCTGTTCCGGCATAAGTTGCTGTATTAATACTACTTGCTGTTTCTGTTACAGAGGCCACATAATAGTTAGTAGTAGCTGTTAAAGTTGGGCTATAAGAAGCGCCTGTTGCTACTACATTTCCACCTATTGCCGCAGCATACCAATTGTATAATGAAGCACCCGTTGCCGATAAAGTTACCGTATTTGCATCACAAGCTGTTGCATTTGGCACCACAGCAGTTGAAACTTCTGGAGTAATCGCAACAGGAGTAGATGTGCCTGAGTTGCCACTACACGTAACAATACACTGATAAGATGTTGCAACTGAAGGTGCTGCTGAGTAAGTAGCTGCAGTAGCTCCAGAAACATTTACCCAAGTTGTACCTGCGTTCACAGAACTTTGCCATTGATAGGTTACTCCTGTTCCAGCTGTAGCAGAAGCTAAACTTAATGCAACCGATTGTCCGTTGCAGAAAGTAGTTGAAGATGCAACTGTTGCTCCTGGCGCAGGTGTTCCTGTACAAGCAGGACCTTCTGCATAAGAGAAGTTACCTAATAAACTTCCGGTCTGTGGATTAGCTAAATAAATAGTTGGAATAGTAGCTCCGAAATAATTTGCTTCATATGTAGTAGTTGAAGTTGGCGTTGAAACCACATCGTATATTCCGTTTTCAGTTGCTGATTGAACTATTACATTAGAAGCAGTAACTGGCATGTTTTTATCTCCAACTCTTACATTGTACCCTGTAAAGTTTCCGGTAGTACCTACTCGAGTTACTTTCCATCTCGAAGTACTTAAATTAGATGCATTAGTTGAATTTACAGTTCCTGTATTGGTGTCAAACGCCTCAACCATTAACTCAACACCACCGGTTGAAGCAATAAATATTGGAAGAAATTTACCATTTTTACCTGTAGGGAACAATCTGTATTGTGTAATACTTCCATCAAATTTATTGGCATGAACACAAGGCCCATCAATATGCGTTGTATCACTTCCTACTGCAGTAGGACCATAAGTACCTGGATTGAGGGAAGCATTCATTACATCTGCATAACCACAATAAATAGGATAAGCCACGGATGTATGAAGAATACCATTAGTTAAAGTAACACTATTTGTTCTAAAATTAGGAACACTTAAAGTAACTCCTTGAGGATTGGTATTATTAATTATAAAAGCACCTACTGAAATACCTGGAATTATAGGGTTAAAATTATACCATTGATTTGCATTAAATGTCCCAGAACCAGAAATTGTTTGAGGGATGGCTGATGGTGTTAAAACACCATTGATAATATTTCCTAAATATAAAGAGTTAGCACCTGCCGGTAAACTTAAAGTACCATTGTTGATAATATTACCTCCAACATAAGTAGGTGCAAGACCAAAAGTTTTTCGAAATTCACTACCAGTTGTAATAGTTAGGTTATTTTGAACATTAAAGTTAAAACCTGCAGGTATTGTTCCGCTATTTACATTGTTACTACTCACATTCATAAATCGTTCAGAACCATTTGGAGCATCTACTGTCAAATTTCCTAAAGAAAACAACCCACCCGCTGCCTGAAATTGACAGTTAAATCCATTCGTAACTACACTTGAATTTTGAGTAGAAACTCCATCTCCAATTTGCAAAGTGTGATTTAAACCTGCAGCATAGTGATTGGGTGATGAATAAATAAACGATCCACTTGCTTGTGTATTGAAAGAGTAAAAACTCATTGCTAATGGAGTTGGTGCTCCGGCTTGAATGGTTTGAGATAATGTTATAATAGCGCCCGAGATATCTGTCACAAATGTCCCTGGTTTTATTCCTACTCCAGATACGTTCATTCCTGTTTGAATATTGGCATTTGCGGCCGTCAATACCGTAACATTAGATCCTTCAGTCACTGCTGTAAATGTTAATGATTGTGGAGCTGTAATAGGTGAAGTAGTCAATCCTAAAACTGGTTGACTTAATGTTATTCTAGTTATTGAAGTTGTAAAATCTCGATTAATACTCGTAATCTGTGTTCCTGCTTGAATACCTGTTCCAGTTACTGCTTGTCCAATCGCTAAAGCACTAACATTGGTAGAATTTTCTAATACTACATTAGAATTATTGTTCAACATTGATGAAAAATTTAAAACAGTCGATGTTGGCACTCCTGTTGAAGTTACATTTTGTGATAATACAATTGTATTTGTATTTCCTATACCATTTAAAGTTGTACTTAATACCGTTGTTCCTGCTGGAATATTTGCATGGCCGGTAACCACTTGTCCCACAGCAATTAAATTACCTCCTGAGTTAGGTATTGTAAATGTATTCGTAGTTAAGGCCGAGTTTGTAGTTCTGGTAAAAACACCAGCAGCTCCTTCAGTATTTAAAGTAAAATTAGAAAGTGAAGATGCTAAAATAGAAGTTCCTAAATTAACTAATGGATCTACAATTGTAATTTTTCCTCCTGTTAATGATAAATTAGATGTTTCAATTTTAAAAGAATTTCCTCCAAAAGCAACAGAAGTTGCTGCATCGCCATTATTATTACTATCCACTATAATATCACCACCTGTTTGATTTAAGAAACTTCCTACTTTATGCGAAATTCCTCCGTTTACAAATAACTTTCCAGAAGTCATGGTGTGTGTACCATAGTTATTGAAAATAGCATTATTGTTTGTACAACCAACAGTCATATTATTAGCTAAGGAGTTGTTTACTAAAGTACCTCCAGCATTAATTACTAAATTTCCAGCATTAGCTGTTGTTGTAACTGTAACGGTGTGTCCAGAAGCAATTGTAACCCCGTCAGTACAACCCGGAACAACTCCTCCTACCCAAGTAGTTGCTGTGTTCCAATCTCCAGTTGCAGCAGAAACTATATTTGAGGAAGTAGTTAAAACTCCAGAATTATTTACTCCTATATAAACAGGGGCAGTAATTAAATCGGTTAAAGAAAGTCCTTTTCTATACACAAAAGGTCGATTTGTTCCATCTTGATGCGTTCCTGCTAATGCAGCTGATTGATTCATAAACCTAGCTGTTCCATCTAATGCTTCAAAAGCACCAATCAAATAAGCACCGATTCGCAAAGTTGGAGTTGTTGCATTTTGGGTAAACACGATAGAAATAGGTGTAGTACTAGATTCTGGTGTTGAAATTGTATAATTTCCATTAAATCTATTATTTATCGTATAACTTCCATCTGCAATTGACAACCCAGAAGTTACCGTAGTTGCATCTGTATATAATATGGCAATCTCACCGCCTTTAACAGCAGTTGCATCAGGCAATACATAAAACGTTCTATCAGAACCAGAAGGACTAATAAATGGGTATCTATAAGAATTGCTATCATTATGTAATCCCGGATATTCCGTTCCTGGATTAACATTATAAGTATTACCACTTGAAATCCATTTAGACACTAAACCATTTGTAAACCCTGATCCTGAATTACAAACAAAATTAGTACCTAATAAAGAACCAATATTTCCTATTACAAATCGATTTCCTATCGTAACATTAACTCTTGCATTTGTTAAGCGTAAATTAGATTTAATTCTCGTAACAGGCACGTTCCAAACCACGTTTGACTGAGCATTAGCAGTATTATCAATATCTAATTGATTAAGCACACCTATTTGATTCGCAGATGTACTTGCTAAAGTTTGAGTTTCTATAGTAGATCCTCCAAAAAATCCAGCAGGATTAACGGTTATGTTTTGAACCATTGATCCGTTTAAAGTTAATCTTCCAAAAAATGCTGTTGTACTACCTATATTAGAATCTAATCTTGCACCAACACCAACATCTAAATTATGACCTAATTTGAGGTGTTTTCCGTTTGTTCCATCATGATTATTGAAACGTGCACCACTTGCGGCAACATTCAAATCATTATATACGGTAAGTTCATCTACAACTGTTGAAAATCCAAATTGAAGCAATGCATTAGCTCCAGCAAGAATTAAATCTTCACAACCCGTATATCTTGAATCCATAATTACCAATTCAGAACCGTCTAAAACAACAGTATCTGCATGTGTTGGCACTTTTCCTCCATCCCAAGTAGAAGCCATAGACCATAACCCAGATTGAGCCGCTGTAATTTCTTCTGCAGCTCTTGAAGTAAGTGAAATATTATCAATAGCAACAGGCTGTGATGTTCCTGAACCTGTATTATTTGTCCAAACAAAAATCAAACGAAAAGAAGTTCCCGCGAATGATTTAGGAATAAAAGCCGTCATTTTTGTTGCCGAAACTTGTGGTTCTGCAGCAAAAGCAATCATAGTAGCACCTGGCCAGTTTACTCCATAAGTACCCGGCACTGTAACTTGTGTATTGGTTCCCGTAACATTTTGAGTGATTGGAGCCACCCATACTTGCCAACCTGCACTAGTTGTAGCAGCAGGAGATTTAACATCAAAAGTCAACAACATTGCTTTTTCAGAAGCAGGAGCTGTTGTAATATCTCTATATAAGTAGAGTGTTCTATTGGTTGCGTTAGCACCATAAGAATTGGTAAGACCGTTGTCGTTAGTAATAAAAGCAGCATTTCCGGAAATTGCTGAACCATTTGCTGTAAAATTTAAGGTTTGTGCAGTTGCAGCACCTAAGGTTGGTTTAGAAATACGTAAACTTGTTCCACTAACAGAAACTACATAAGTTCCTGCATCGATTATACCTGCAATAGGAGTAATTAACATTCCGGCTGCAATGTTTGTTGAAGGAGCAGTAGCTAATGTTAAATTATATACACCAGCAGTAGCATTTGTACCTGTTAATTGTCTTGCATTCACATTAACACTTCCTGGAAATGCACTAAAACCTAATAGCACACTGGTTTCAGTAGTAGTAGCATTTTGTGATAAAGTAACAGTTGTGCCCGAAACACTCACTACAAATGTAGTGTTAGGAAGGTTAAAACCATAAGCAAATTGTCCTGGTACAATAGCTGGATTTACTGCTGCGAGGGTAATTGTTGCAGAATTTGCTGTAGTTGTACAGGCTTGTGTAATTCCAGAGGCAGCGGTGCCTAAAGCCCATTTTATAGGCCCTGTTCCTTCATTAGCAACTGTCCAGCCATTTGAAGCGAAAGTTGTACCTGAATTAAATCCTCCATCAGTGGCAGGATTGATAATTGTGGTTTGAGCTTGTACTCCAATTACAAAAAAGAACATAAAAAAAGCAAACATTACATGTAAAATGCTTTTTTGTTTTTTTTGTGATTGAAAACTAGTTACACCAATTTTGTAGAAATTAGTCATAATAAAAAATTTAGTTAGTTACGAAATTTAAAAACATAAACTCATGATTTTAAAAGTCGTATTTGAAAATATAGTTTTTTTGTATGGTAAATATATATTTTTTTATTGGATAATTAGCAAATATTGCCTTTTGTAATTACTGAATTTTGAAAGGAATAAATGCGTTAAAAATATTTTTAAATAATTGACAATCAACATTTTAAAAAATTAATTTACAAAACAATTTAAAATAAAAAAATTACAATAAAAAACAAAAATTATATAAAAGATGTGAGTGTTCTAATCATTAAAAATAACAAAAAATCTAATTAAAGTGATGTTTACAACATTTGTATTTTATGATTTTTGAATTTTTTAATATTATTTAAATAAATAGTTTTTCATTAATCGTACAAATAATTTTGACTTCATATTATTAAAAAACATCTATAAAAAGCTATATATGCTGAAGGAAATTATGAACCTTTTTGTTAAAATAGTATGTAATTGCATAAAAAACAAAAATCCTTAATTAACTGTTACGCTAATTAAGGATTTTATAAGTACCCGGAGTGGGAATCGAACCCACACTCCAAGGAACACGAGTTTGAGTCGTGCGCGTCTACCAATTCCGCCATCCGGGCATTGAAAAGCAAAAATAAATGAATATTTACTATGTGGCTTTTTAAAGTGAGTGCAAATATAACTAAAGTTTCTAATTTCATTATAAAAATACTTAAAATTTTACTTTCAGAGTTCAATTTAATTACTAACTTTGCACCCAAATTACACAACACAACAACTAACT
>JBIPOM010000111.1:0-6687 GCA_044379175.1 Flavobacterium sp.
AAAAAAACATCTTGGTCTAAAATTGGAAAATGAGAATAATCTATATCCAAAAATATATCTGAGGCATCAGCAACAGTAGCATTAACTTGTAGTGCTTTATATTGATTGTTTATAAAATCTGTAATTTTATCCATTTGTCTATTTCAAAACTATTGCAAATTAAGTAAAAAATACAAATTAGTCTATTTTTGTTTGTAATTTTGTACAAATTAAACACAATTATGACAAAGTTATCTGTTAATATTAATAAAATTGCAACCTTAAGAAATGCTCGCGGTGGGAATGTGCCAAATTTGTTACAAGTTGCTAAAGATATTCAAAAATTTGGAGCCAACGGAATTACTATACATCCACGTCCAGATGAACGCCATATTACCTATCAAGATGCTAGAGATTTAAAACAGGTTGTTTTTACTGAATACAATATTGAGGGCAATCCACAACACAATTTTATAGATTTAGTTTTAGAGTGTAAACCAAATCAGGTAACTTTAGTACCAGATGCTATTGGAGCAATTACTTCAAATGCTGGTTGGGACACCATAAAACACCAAGACTATTTAACAGAAGTTATTCAAGAATTTAAACGCAATGGAATCAGAACCTCTATATTTGTTGACGCCAATGAGAATATGGTTGAAGGTGCCAAAAAAACAGGTACAGATAGAATTGAGTTATATACAGAAAGCTTTGCACATCAATACAGTTTAGGCAATAAAACCGCTATTGAACCATTTATAAAGGCAGCAAATAAGGCTAATGATTTAGGTTTAGGAATTAATGCAGGTCATGATTTAAGTCTAGATAATATTAAATTTTTTAAAGATAATATTCCAAAATTATTAGAAGTTTCCATTGGACATGCCTTAATTTCCGAATCTTTATACCTTGGTTTAGATAATGTTGTTAATATGTATTTGAATAAATTGAAGTAAAAATTGAAGACCAACAAAGTAACAAAGTGAGTCGAAATATGTTCGCAATAATTCACTAATTCGCTAATTCCTTTGTGTGCTTTGCGAAAAACTTAGCGAACTTTGCGTTAAAGAAAAAGTAAAAAGGCTTTCGAGTTTTATATCTTTTAAATTCTTAACCAAATAAACTTTTATATTAAAAAATGTTGTATTCAAAAATTGAAGGTAAAGGAAAGCCTTTTATAATAATTCACGGATTTTTAGGCATGTCTGACAATTGGAAAACGTTGGGTTTGCAATTTGTGCAATTGGGTTTTCAAGTTCATTTATTAGATATGAGAAATCATGGAAAAAGTTTTCATTCTGATGAATTTAATTATGAAGTTATGGTGAAAGATGTGAAATCTTATATAGACTTTCATCAATTGCAGAATAGTATATTGTTAGGGCATTCCATGGGTGGAAAAGTTGCTATGTTATTTGCAACTATTTATCCGGATTATGTTGACAAATTGATTATTGCAGATATTGGTCCAAAATATTATGCACCCCATCATCAAACTATTTTAGCAGCCTTAAATGCTATTGATTTTTCAAAAAAGCCTAGTAGAGGCGAAGTTGACAACATACTTTCTAGTTATATTTCAGATTTTGGGACAAAGCAGTTTTTGTTAAAAAATGTTTATTGGGAAACTCCAGATCAATTAAATTTTCGATTTAATTTACCTGTTTTTAATTTAAAAATTTCTGAAATTGGTTTGGCACTTCCGATTAAAAGTCAATATTTTAAAGCAACTTTGTTTTTGAGAGGCAGTAAATCGGATTATATTTTGGATGAAGACTTCGATACTATTTTACATCACTTTCCAAAAGCGAAAATCCATACTATATCTGAAGCGGGTCATTGGTTACATGCAGAAAATCCTTCCGCATTTTATTACGAAATAAAACAATTTGTAGGGTAAAATACTATGCTTACATAATATTTATGTTAAAAAAATTGTTAATTTCATAAAAATCATTAATTTTGACTGAATTATAAAATTAAACTAACAAAATTTTAATTATGAGAAAATTATTTTCTTTATCATTACTAACCTTAGCTTCTGTTTCCATGTATGCGGGAGGGTATAGAGTATCTATACAAGGTCAGAAACAATTGGCTATGGGACATACCGGTGTGGCAGTTGTAAATAGTGCAGAGGTAGCGTTTTTTAATCCTGCTGGAATGTCTTTTTTAGATAAAAAATTCAACTTATCTGTTGGAGGAAATGCCCTTATGGCAAAAACAAGATTTCAAAGTTCACAGTTTAATCAAACGGCTGCAACAGACAACTTAGGTACTCCATTTAGTTTATATGCAACTTATAAAATTAATGATTGGGTATCTGCTGGTCTAGCTATTTATACTCCTTATGGGTCTTCTGTTGCTTGGGATCAAGATTGGGCAGGAGCGCATTTAGTTAATAATATTGATTTAGCTGCCATTTTTATACAACCAACGATATCTTTTAAAGTTGGAGATGTATTTAGTATTGGTGGTGGACCAATATTTGTTCAAGGAAGTGTAAATTTTAATAGAAATCTAACGCCTAATCCTTTATTATCTGATAACGGAAGTGGAACGGATGTAACATTAGACGCTACAGGTATTTCAGCTACTGGATATAATGTTGGTATGATGTTTAAACTATCTAACCAAATTAATTTAGGTATGAATTACCGTTCTGAGATTATAATGGAGGCTAGAGGAGGTTCTGCTACTTTTGCAGATGTTCCAGCTATTGCGGCAGGTTCATTTACTAATACTACTTTTAGTGCAGATTTACCGTTACCTGCTGAAATGACTGCGGGTATTTCTTATAAACCATCAGACAAATGGTTATTTGCTTTTGATTATAATTACGCCAAATGGAGTGTATACAAATCTTTAGATGTAGATTTTGACAATACACTTCCTACTTCAGTTAATCCAAGAAATTATAAAGACGCAAGTACTTTCCGTCTTGGAGCACAATACAAAGCAACAGAAAAAATCACTGTTAGAGGTGGTTGGTATCTTGATGAAAGTCCTGTTCAAAATGGATACTTCGCTCCAGAAACACCTCGTAATGATTCTGTTGGTTACACAGGAGGTTTTACTTACCAAGTTAATAGTAAATTAGGAATTGACATGTCATTTTTATATTTACAATTTGATCAAGTTAATAATTCTTACGATTATTTCGATGATCCAACTACTAATACAGGAACATCTTCTTTTGGTGGTACATATAAATCATCAGTATTCTCGCCAGGTATTGGTATAACTTACGGTTTCTAATTTAAAATATACTTAAAATGAAAAATAAATTTATAATAGTAGCAACCTTAGCAATTGGATTTGCTAGTTGTGAACCAGAATTTGAAAATGAAGTAAATGCGGCTTATACTTCTGGTGAAGCTGATTTCACATCATATGTTGCTGTAGGTAACTCACTTACTGCAGGTTATATGGATGGAACTGTTTCTAGAGTAGGTCAAACTTATTCTTATCCAAATTTACTAGCACAACAATTTGCTTTAGTTGGTGGTGGCGCATTTACACAACCTTCTTTTGCGGATGATGTAAATAATTTAGGAGGTATTTCTGGAATTCCTGGTTTTGGTACACGATTAGTTATAGATGCTTCACAAAGTCGTCCAGAACCAATTGCAGGAACCTCAACAATTACTTTGACACCTCAAGCTAAAGCGTTTAATAATATGGGTGTTCCAGGTGCTAAATCATTTCATTTATTAGCGCCAGGATATGGTAATCCAGCAGGTTTAGCTTTGGGAGCAGCAAACCCTTATTTTGTTCGTCATGCAACTACTCCATCAGCAACTGTTTTAGCTGATGCAATGACAAAAAACCCAACGTTTTTTACAAACTGGATAGGTGCAAATGATGTCTTAGCATATGCAACTGCAGGAGGCGCACAAGCAAATGGAGTAACTCCAGCAGCGGACCACAATACTACTGGAAATATTGACCCATCTACTTATGGATTCAATGACATTACTAATAGTGGATTATTTAATAACGTATATACAAATATTATTAATACCTTAACAGCAAACGGAGCAAAAGGAGTTGTTTGTACTATTCCAAGTGTTACTTCTATTCCTTATTTTACAACTGTACCATTTGCACCATTATCTCCAACAGCTTTGGGAGGTGCAGCAAATATTAATCAGTTAAATGCACAATTATATGGTCCATTAGATGCTATTTTTACAGCTTTAGGCGAACCGAATCGTATTAATCCATTATCGGCAACTGCTGCAAATCCTATTTTAATTAATGATGCAGATGCTACGGATAGAAGTGCACAAATTACTGGTGCTTTAACACCGACTTTAGGAGCGCCTACCGCAGCAGCCTTTGGTGCTGTTTTTGGAAGAGCGCGTCAGGCAACAGCTACTGATTTAGTTGTATTGCCAGCTTCTTCAGTAATTGGTTCAACAAATCCTGCTGCACCTGCAGGAATTAACATTAACGGTGTGACTTTTCCAATGGCTAATAGATGGGTATTAACTGCAAACGAAGCGGCAAAGGTTGCAGCTGCTACAGCAGCTTATAACACCTCAATTGTATCAATTGCAGCAACTAAAAATTTAGCTGTGGCAGATATGAATGCTGTGATGAATAAATTAGCTACACTTTCTGGTTTACAAATTGAAACAAATTCAATTTATACTGCTAATTACTTTAGTGGTTCTGGTACAGAAGGACAAGTATTATTTTCATTAGATGGTGTACATCCAAATGCGCGTGGTTATGCAGTAATTACTAATGAAATTATTAAAACCATTAATGCAAAATACAAATCAAATTTGCCATTACACAATCCTACTTATTTTCCAGGTATCAGTATTTTACCAACGAACTAAGTTAGTTTTTAAATAATTTCTAAATAGGCACCATTTTTGGTGCCTATTTTTTTTATATTTGCACCTTAAAACAAAACATGTTTTTAAATAAATAGAATCATAGAATTGTCTTAGGGTAAAGACGCTTTGCTCTAAACAGACATATTAGCATTGTGAAAAATAAAATTCCAATGAGTACTTTTATTGATTTAAAAAACAGTGTTACTATCTGTTTAAATTTTAAAAATCATATACAACAATTAAAAAATGAAAAATTATCTAATTAAATTACTTATCTCAATTCTATTAATACTTGTAATTTCGTATTTCTTAAAAATTGAAATTACAAATTATTCGGCAGCAATATTTATGGCAGTTGCATTATCGTTCTTAAACACATTTTTAAAACCTATTTTAAAAGTTCTTGCCATTCCTGTAACTATTATGTCATTGGGCTTATTTTTATTAATTATTAACGCAAGTATTGTGAAAATTGCAGATTATTTTATTGATGGAATTCACATGACGTTTCTTCAAGCACTAATTTTCAGTATACTTTTATCGGTAAGTCAGTATATTTTAAATAAAATTTTTGCTGATAAAAAGCAGTAATTTTTCGTTAATTCTATAAATTAAAAACTTGTATGGGTTGCGAAAATTATATAATTTTGCAACCCATATTTATACTTCAAAAAATCAATAAAAATGAACATTAGAAAAGAACACATTGACGCATTAAACGCCGTTGTAAAAATAACAATTGGTAAATATGAATATACTGAAAAAATTGAAAATTTTTTAGAAGTAAAAAGAAAAACTGCTACATTACCCGGTTTTAGAAAAGGAAAAACACCTATGGATGTGGTGAGAAAACAGTTTGAAAAACCAGCAATTATTGAAGAGGTTACTGCTTTGGTAAACAAAGGGTTAAAAGACTATATTGCAAAGGAAAAATTAGATTTGTTAGGTAACGCTTTACCTCGTACCAACGAAAACTTTGATTGGAAAGCAGACGAATTGGTTTTTGAATACGAATTAGGTTTAGCGCCAGAATTCACTGTAGATTTAGCAAGAGCCTCAGGTGTAACTAGATATAAAATTATTGCCGACGATACCTTATTAAACGAGCAAGTTGAAAGAATTCAAAAGCAATACGGTAAAATTTTAACGGAAACTGAAGTTAAAAAAGGTTTTGAAATAAACGGAACGTTTTCAAACGAAGAAAAAAATATCAGTAACCAAGCTTTAATTAGTTTAGATGTTTTTGCAGATGCTAAAACGGGTAAACAATTTATTGGAAAAAAAGTTGGCGATGTGGTTACGTTAAAAACGAAAGGTTTGTTTAATGACGACCACCAGTTAATGGATTATTTAAAAGTAGCTCACGATGACGTTCATGGTTTAGATATTGAAGTGAATTTTACTATTGATGCCATTCAATCAATAGAAAAAGCGGAAATTAATGACGAATTATTTGCAAAATTATTTCCAAACGGAGAAGTAACTACTTTAGAAGGTTTAAAAGCAAAAATTAAAGAAGATGCAGAACAACAATTCGTGCAGCAGGCGGATCAAAAGTTTTTAAATGATGTAACAGAAGCGTTATTAGAAACTACTCAATTTGATTTACCAGAAACTTTCTTAAAAAAATGGATTCAAACTATTGGCGAAACCCCTTTAACTCCTGAACAAGCTGAAGCGGAATTTGCAAAATCAGAAAGAGGATTGCGTTATCAATTAATCGAATCTAAAATCTTTATTCAAAATAATTTACAAGTTAGATTCGAAGAATTAAAAGATTTTACTTCAGGATTAATCAGACAACAAATGGCTCAATTTGGTCAAGCCAATGCAACAGATGCAGAAGTAGATGGAATTG
>JBIPOM010000112.1:0-6667 GCA_044379175.1 Flavobacterium sp.
AGGTACAAAAGTTCTTACAATGGGTAAAAATCGTGCAAAAATGATTGCAATACCACCATGTTTTTGAAAGAAACTTTCAGAGTGGTACAAATACTTTTTCTTAAAGAAAAAACCATCTTCTTTTCCATATAGATTTTTACCATACACGGAGCCAAACCAATAACCAAAAATATTACCAATTATTCCAGAAAGGGCAATTAATGTGGCAATCACAAAAACAGGCGAATAGCCTTGAGGTAAAAAAGTTAAAGGTTGTGCCAATGCTTCACAATAAATTCCAGATAAAAACAGCAAACTATCTCCTGGAAGGAAAAAGCCTATAAACAAACCGGTTTCGGCAAATACAATAAACAAAACCATATAAATTCCGATCGGAATACCACCTAATTCAAGGTTTATATAAAATTCGGGATTAAAAAGCTGGGTCCATGTAAATTCTTTATCAATTTCTTGGGCTTGTAATACTACGTTTAATTTTAATTTTTCAAGTAGGTCTATGATGATTTTCATGGGTTTCAATTTTATTTTTTTAGCAAGAATTAGTATTAATTCCCGATTTCTTCTGCAGTTTCGTGTTTAGATTCCCATTTGTCTATGGCGGCTGTCGATAGTGCGTTTCCTAGTACATTAGTCATACTTCTTGCCATATCGCAAAAATGGTCAATTGGCAAAATCAAAGCAATTCCTTCTGGTGGAATACCAAACATGGCGCAAGTGGCCACTACTACAATTAACGAAGCTCTTGGCACACCGGCAACACCCTTACTTGTTAGCATCAACACTAAAAGCATGGTAAGTTGTTCAGGTAAACTCATTTCTATGCCATATACTTGCGCAATAAAAATACTGGCAAACGTCATGTACATCATACTTCCGTCAAGGTTAAAAGAATACCCCAGCGGCAAAGTGAAGGATACAATTTTTGGTTGGCACCCAAAACGTTCTAACTCTTCTACCATTTTTGGAAAAACAGCTTCAGAACTTGTGGTCGAAAAGGCAATTAATAAAGGACTTTTAATACGTTGTAACAATACAAATAAACGTTTTCCTAAGATGATATAACCAACAGTTAAAAGTATTAACCAAAGCAATAGTATTCCCACTAAAAACGCACCTAAATATTTTGCGTAAAGTGTAAATACTTCAAAACCGTGTTTCGCAATCGCACTTGCCACAGCACCTAAAACGCCTAATGGCGCCGTCCACATAATAAAAGTAACCATTTTTAAAATGACATGTGAAACCGAATCTAATAATTTAATTATGGGTTTGGCTTCTTTCTTGCTAAATGCCGCTAAAGCCACACCAAATAAAATAGAAAAAATTACAATTTGTAAGATTTCGTTAGTAGCTAAAGCTTCAAATAAACTCTTAGGAATCACGTGATTTACAAACTCTTCTAATGAAAACTTTTTAGTTTTTTCTAACAATTCAGAAGCACTGGAAGCGTCATCTAATTTAATTGTTGTTCCTTTTCCAGGTTCGAAAAAATTCACTAACACCATTCCTAATAATAAGGAAATTAAGGAAGCAGAAATAAACCAAGCCATGGCTTTTCCACCCACGCGTCCTACCATTTTCATGTCGCCCATTTTCGCTATTCCTACCACTAAAGTAGAAAACACTAAGGGTGCAATAATCATTTGAACCAATCGTATGAAAATGGTTCCAAGTAATTTTATATTTTTTGAGAATGCATCAATAGCTTCAGGAAACTGATAATGCACAATTCCACCTAATGCAACACCAATAATCAACGAAATGATAATTAATACAAAGAGTTTATTGTTTTTCATTTTTCATTTTTAATTTAGAGCGTGAAAATAGTCATATTTTTTCAAAAAAGTGCTACTTTTAACCTCGTTTTAAATTTTAACCGTATGAAAAAATATATTTTTCTCATTTTCAGTGTACTAAGTATGAGTTCAAATGCGCAACAAATAATGACGCCAGAAAAGCTATGGCAATTAGGTAGAGTCACACCAATAGGGATTTCTAAAGACGGCACCTTATTAATTTATAAGGTTGGAACGCCAAATATTCAAGATAATAAACTAGTTTCTAAATATTATTCTGTTCCTGTTGGTGGCGGAAATACGGTTGCTTTAGATAAAATTGATGGTTTAGTTGTAGATAAAAGTATTTCGCCAAACGGACAAGAATACATAAGTGTCCAACAAGTAAAAGTTGAAAAAATTTTAGGATCCGATATATATCCAAGTTTGACAAAAACATCAGCACAAGTGTATGAAGGTTTAGATTATCGTCATTGGGATACTTGGAATAATGGTACGCACAATCATTTGTTTGTAGGATTACTTGGTAAACCAAACGAAAAAGTACTTGGACCTATTGATATTATGCCAAATGAACCTTATGATGCACCTCAAAAACCTTTTGGTGGTGATGAAGATTATGTTTGGTCACCAGATGGAAATAAAATTATTTATGTATGCAAGAAAAAAGCAGGAACAGCTTACGCTACAAGTACAAATACCGATTTATACGAGTACGATGTTGCGACAAAAACAACAAAAAATCTTACAGAAAAAAATTTAGGTTACGATACACATCCAACCTTTTCACCTCGAGGCGAATTGAGTTGGTTGCAAATGAAACGCGATGGTTTTGAAGCAGATAAAAATGACATTATCGTAAGAGTTCAAGGTTTTGATGTGAATTTAACTGCCAATTGGGACGGAACTGTTGATAGTTTTGTTTGGGCAAAAGAAGGAAATAAAGTTTATTTTATTGCGCCAGTGTTAGGAACTAAACAACTTTTTGAAGTAAATCATATTGGGTTAACTAAAATGTTACCTGTAGTTACACAACTTACCGATGGCGATTTTGATATAAATAGCATCGTTGGTTTTTCAGGAACTTCCGTTTTAGTAACTAAAACGACTCATAATAGGGCTACAGAAGTGTTTTCGTACGATTTAAAAAAGAAATCTTGGAAGCAAATTACTTATGTAAACGATGAAGCCTATTCGAAAATTGCAACCTGTACTTCCGAAAAACGATGGGTAACCACAACGGATGGCAAAAAAATGTTGGTTTGGGTAATTTTACCACCAAATTTCGATAAAACAAAAAAATACCCAACACTTTTGTATTGTCAAGGAGGACCTCAAAGTGCCTTAACGCAATATTATTCTTTCCGTTGGAATTTCCAACTTATGGCCTCACAAGGATATATTGTAGTGGCGCCAAATAGAAGAGGTATGCCAGGTCACGGTGTAGAATGGAACGAACAAATTTCAGGAGATTGGGGCGGACAAGTTATGGATGATTATTTATCAGCAATTGATGATATTTCAAAAGAATCGTATGTAGATAAAACCAGAATTGGTGCTGTTGGCGCGAGTTATGGAGGTTATTCGGTATTTCAATTAGCAGGAATTCATAAAAATCGTTTCAAAACTTTTATTTCACATTGTGGAATTTTCAATACCGAAAGTATGTACGGAACCACAGAAGAAGTTTTTTTTACGAATTGGGATTCGGGTGGCGCCTATTGGGAAAAAGACAATAAAATCGCACAAAAAACATATAACGAATTCAATCCAATTAAATTGGTAAACAATTGGAATACACCCATCCTAATTATTCAAGGTGGAAAGGATTACCGTGTGCCAATAGGTCAAGGACAAGAAGCTTTTCAAGCAGCACAATTAAAAGGAATCAAAAGTAAATTTTTACTATTTCCAGATGAAAATCATTGGGTATTACAACCTCAAAATGCTTTAGTTTGGCAAAGTGAATTTTTTAAATGGTTGAAGGAGACGTTGTAATAATGTGCCAATTAGTCAGTTATAAAAATTAATTTCAGACCTTACAGGTTTCAAAAACCTGTAAGGTTTTGTTGAGAAAACAATCAGATTTGTCAATTTTAAAATGTTTAATTTAATTAATTTAGGATGAAAAAATTATTATTATTTTGCTTTTTATTTGTAGTATTTACTCTAAAGTTAAATGCTCAGGATAAATATTTAGAATTGATTAAAAATCAAACGAGTCGAACATTAAAAATTAAAGAAGACAAAAGAGTAGTTGTAAAAACGAAAGACAGAAAAAGATTCGTTGGTAAAATTAAATTCGTTGATTCACTGCATATTCAAATTGAAAATAGTGTGATACATTTAGATTCTGTTTCCTTTATTAAGAAAAGGTCAACTGTCGGAATTATTTCAAGATCTATTTCAATGTATGTCGGAGGTAATTTATTTGCCGCTGGGATTATTGCCATTCCTACAGGAATTGGTGCTATTGTTTCTTTCGTGGTTTTGCCACCGTCAATACCTTTGTTAATATACGCCATAAATTCTAATAAAAGAAGAAGTGAAATTTGGAATTATAAAATTTTTTTAAATAAATAATTTTAATTCTTATAGGTTTTTGAAACCTATTAGGTTTTGTTGAAAAAACAATCAGATGTGTCAATTTTAGTATGAGAAAAGTTTTAGTTTTAGTAATTTTTATTTCAATTTTTGGATGTAAATCTGATACAGAAAATCAGGTTTTAGAATTAAGTAAAAAATCACAAGAATTTGCTTCAAATGAAAAGTTTGAAGATGCCATAAATGCTTTAAATCAAATTGAAAAAATTGAACCAAATTACAAATATCTTCATAGTAGAAAAGCAGTTTTGTTTTTATATGCTGATAAATTTATAGAAGCAAAAGCGGAAATTAATAAAGAACTTAAAAACGATTCCCTTAATGCTGAATTTTGGATGTTTAAAGGAATTATATTAAGAAAACTTAATGAAATTGAATATTCAAATCGGTGTTTTAAAAATAGTTTGAAATTTTATAAATTAGGTAGGAGTTATTCTTTTAAAAGTGAAAATGATTTGGATCAGATGAAATTTATTTTACTTCATATTGTTAATGATGCTGAATCTAAAACTATGAAAGAACAATTAAAATCAAAATGGAAATTAGATTATAAAATGTATGATTTTTATAGAGATATTGAATCTGAAACCCCTGAAAAAGCATTAAAAATGCTATACTAATAATTTCAGACCTAACAGGTTTTTGAAACCTGTTAGGTCTTGTTGAAAAAAACAATCAGATATTTCAATTTGGACATGTGTCAAGTAGTTAATTTTAGGGTGAGAAAAATTTTAGTTTCTGGATGTATAATTTTTACATTTTTTTCTTGCGGTACAATGGAGAAAAATGATAGAATTGTACGTAGAAAAGATTTTTTTAATCGATTTTCAAAAAAAGAGTTAGTCGCATCTTGTGGATGGAAAATAGGAGTTGATAAACTATTACTAAGAAAGAATAAAACGTTTAGAATTTATTTTAATGTTTTTGGAATTGTTAATTCGGGGTATTATTCAGGGACTTATGAAATTAGAGATGATACTTTAAAACTCAAATATTTAAAGAATCATAAGCTTGACTTTGATGAATTGTACTTTTCTAAAGAAGAAAATCATGAAGTGTTAAAATCTAAATCAAAAATATTTTATATTGAAAACAATCGTGTATTTTACACAAAAAATTAAACAGAAACAAATCCCTCATTTAATAGGAAAATAAAGATAACTTCAAATGCAATCATTCAACATCATAATTATAGGCGGTGGCGCAGCCGGTTTCTTCGCAGCGATAAATATTGCAGAAAAACATCCGCAACTTAGTGTAGCCATTCTCGAAAGAGGAAAAGACTGTCTAACTAAGGTTAAAATTTCTGGTGGTGGGCGTTGCAATGTGACACACGCGTGTTTTGTGCCGAACGATTTAGTAAAATTTTATCCGCGTGGTGAAAGAGAGTTAAAAGGTCCTTTTTCGCAATTTTGTTCTGGCGATACGATTGATTGGTTCGAAAAAAGAGGTATTGAGTTAAAAATTGAAGAAGACGGCAGAATGTTCCCAATTACGGATGATTCTCAAACGATAATTGACTGTTTTGAAAAAGAAGTAAAGAAATTAGGCATCAAAGTTTTTACCTCACAAAGTGTGCAATCTTTATATTTCAACAAGGACGAACAATGGAAAATAGAGACCCAGCACGATGTTTTTGTTGCCGATAAAATTGTAGTTGCCACAGGAAGCAATCCTAAAATTTGGGAAATGATGCATCAAATGGGGCATCAAATTGTCGAACCCGTTCCTTCCTTATTTACATTCAATATTACCGATAAAAGAATTAAAGATTTAATGGGACTTTCGGCGCAAGCCAGCATCAAAATAAAAAATTCTAAATTAGCGTCTTCGGGACCTTTATTAATTACACATTGGGGACTTTCAGGACCCGGAATTTTAAGACTTTCTGCTTGGGGTGCAAGAGAATTATTTGACAAAAAATATTGTTTTGCCTTGCTTGTCAATTGGTTAGATGAGGTGACTTTTGATGAAGCCATCGAACAATTAAAAGAAATTAAAGAAGAAAACAATAAAAAACTAATAGGCAAATTTTGTCCGTTTGATTTTCCAAAACGATTGTGGGAAAATATAGTAACCGCTTCAGATATTGCTTTAGATTATAAATGGGCTGAGGTAACCAATAAGCAAATAAATAGCTTAGCCAATCAGTTAACGCAAGCTGAATTTCAGGTAAATGGGAAAAGCACGTTTAAAGAAGAATTTGTAACCGCTGGCGGCATCGATTTAAAAGAAATTAATTTTAAAACGATGCAAAGTAAAATTTT
>JBIPOM010000018.1:0-22765 GCA_044379175.1 Flavobacterium sp.
AGAAAAATTGAAACAAAAATTATTCAATTTAGATGATGAAGCTTTAAAACCGTATTTCAAATTAGAAAATGTTTTAAACGGGGCGTTTACAATTGCATACAAACTATTCGGAATTACATTTAACGAAGTTTTTGACATTGACAAATACCATTCTGATGTGCAAACTTTTGAAGTTTTAGATGAAAATAAAAATTTAGTTGCGATATTTTACACCGATTTCTTTCCAAGAAAAGGCAAAAGAAATGGTGCCTGGATGACCTCTTTTAAACCACAATATATAAAAGACGGAAATAACGAAAGACCTCACGTTTCTAATGTGTGTAATTTTACGCCACCGACTGCTACAAAACCTTCTTTATTAACTTTTAATGAAGTCACCACATTATTCCATGAATTCGGACACGGATTACACGGTATGCTGGCCAATACCACTTACCCTAGCCTTTCGGGAACCTCAGTATTTTGGGATTTTGTAGAATTACCTTCTCAAGTTATGGAAAACTGGTGTTACGAACCTGAAGCGTTGGCATTATTTGCAAAACATTACGAAACGGGCGAAATTATTCCACAAGCATATGTGGAGAAAATTAAAGAATCGGCAAGTTTTTTAGAAGGAATGGCAACTTTACGCCAATTGAGTTTTGGCTTATTAGACATGGAATATCATGGAAAAAACCAACCGATTGAAAATGTAAAAGCGTTTGAAAAACAAGCTATGGGCGACACCTCTTTATATCCAGATGTTGCAGAAAATTGTATGAGTGTTTCCTTTTCTCATATTTTTCAGGGTGGCTATTCTTCTGGATATTACAGCTACAAATGGGCAGAAGTTTTAGATGCCGATGCGTTTGCCTATTTTCAAGAAAAAGGCATTTTCAATAAAGAAGTCGCAACCAAATTTAAAGAAAATGTTTTGTCAAAAGGCGGCACCGAGCATCCAATGACATTATACAAAAACTTTAGAGGACAAGAGCCAAATGCAGATGCTTTGTTGAAAAGGGCTAGTCTATTAAGTAAATAATCCTAACAGGTTTTAAAAACCTGTTAGGATTTAAATTGAAAAAATGACAACTATAAAAATCACCACAAACTATTTTGCAACAATTGAAAAAGTTTTCGATATAAATAGAAACATTGATATTCATCAACAATCTGCAAGTAAAACTAAAGAAATTGCCATTGCTGGAATAACTTCTGGATTAATAAATAAAAACGAAACCGTCACTTGGAAAGGCAAACATTTTGGCGTGTATTTAACACATCAAAGTATTATTTCTGAAATGATATTTCCAACTTATTTTGTAGATGAACAACTTAAAGGTAATTTTAAAACCTTCAAACACAAACATTTTTTTGAACAAAAAGAAAACTATGTAGAAGTCACAGATATTTTAAAATACGAAACGCCTTATGGAATTTTAGGGAAACTTTTCGATAAATTATTATTGAAAAAACATTTGACTCATTTCATCATACACAGGAATGCAGTATTGAAAAATTTAGCGGAGAACAAATGACCGCAGATTTGCAGATTATATTACATAGAAATAAAAAAGATAAAAATTTGTGAATCTGTAGCGATTACTTATTCTAAAAACAATTTTAACAGCCACCACAAAATCGGAATACTTTCTACCCAAAAACTGGTATAATATTTTGTTTTTTTTGTGGAAGAAAATCTAATAAAAAGTCCTATTATAATTGCTATCACAATATCTAAAATTTCATATTGTAGTAGCAAATTGAGAATGCAAAAACAAATTAAAAATAAGTAACCTAAATACTTAGCTTTTTTTACTCCAAATTTTTGAGGAATCGTTTGCAGTGTTATTGCATCATACTGCGAATCATAAATTTCAAAAGGAATTAGCAAGGCACAAATCAAAAAAAATAATTTCACTTGTAAAATCGTATCGTAAAAAAACAACATTTTTGTATTTAATGTTGGGATATAACTTACCACATACGTCACACAAAAGCTAACAATAGTTATTTTTAAAAACCAATATTTTCGTAAAAACGGATACAATACAACCAAAAAAAAGATTTGTAAAAATGCGATTTGAAAACAAAATTTCAATTGAAAAAAACAAAATACAAAAGTCAAAAATGCAACTGTTGTAATTCCTAAAACAGATTTATTTTTATAAAATGAGAACTTATTAGATTTCCAAAATTCGTAATATTTTAAAACCGTATACCCCAAAACACTTCCTGAAAAAATAGCTGCTTCTAAAAACACGTTAGGAAAAATGTTTAACGATAGTTCTACTACTTTTACAAAGGAAAAAATGGCAAAAGCAACATGCAAACTGCTTTTAATGTATAAATCGAAAATTTGTTTTAAAACTAACATTCAACAAAAATAATTAAAGTGTTAATAACAAGCGAGATTAGTTGATAAAAATCACAAAAATTCAACTAAAAAGCAATAATTTTTAGCAGATTAATAATTACTTTTGTACTCAAATTTAAACACAACCTATTTTTATATATAAATGAAAACAGATGCTTTTGCTTTAAGACACATTGGGACAGGTGAAAACGACCTAAACCACATGTTAAAAACTATTGGAGTAGATTCAGTAGATCAATTAATTTACGAAACTATTCCTACAGATATTCGTTTAAAAAACGAACTAAGTTTGGAAAAACCAATGACTGAATATGAGTATTTAAATCATATCCAAGAATTAGGTAAAAAGAATAAAGTTTTCAAATCATATATTGGTTTAGGTTATCACCCAGCAATTGTTCCAGCTGTAATTCAAAGAAATATTTTTGAAAACCCAGGTTGGTATACCGCTTACACGCCTTATCAAGCAGAAATTGCACAAGGTCGTTTAGAAGCTATTTTAAATTATCAAACTACCGTTATTGAATTAACTGGAATGGAAATTGCAAATGCTTCTTTGTTAGATGAAGGAACTGCTGCAGCAGAAGCAATGACTTTGTTGTTTGATGTTCGAACACGTGATCAAAAGAAAAATAATATTTCTAAATTCTTTGTTTCAGAAGAAATTTTACCACAAACTTTATCTGTTTTACAAACACGTTCTACGCCACTAAATATAGAGTTGGTAGTTGGAAATCATGAAACATTTGATTTTTCTTCAGACTTTTTTGGAGCTATCCTTCAATATCCTGGAAAATTCGGACAAGTTCATGATTATACTGCATTCATTGCAAAAGCAACAGAAAATGAAATTAAAGTAGCTGTTGCTGCTGATATTTTATCTTTAGCGAAATTAACACCCCCTGGAGAAATGGGTGCCTCAGTAGTAGTAGGAACTTCACAACGTTTTGGAATTCCAATGGGTTACGGCGGACCTCATGCTGCTTTTTTCGCTACAAAGGACGAATACAAACGCTCCATGCCAGGAAGAATCATTGGTGTTTCTATTGATGTAAACGGAAACCGTGCCTTAAGAATGGCGTTAGGAACACGTGAACAACATATTAAACGTGAAAAAGCAACTTCAAATATCTGTACCGCTCAAGTTTTATTAGCCGTTATGGCTGGAATGTATGCGGTTTATCACGGACCAAAAGGATTAAAATATATTGCCAATAAAGTGCATAATTCAGCAAACACGGCTGTAGAAGCTTTAAACAAAATTGGCGTGTATCAAACGAATACCTCGTATTTTGATACATTAAATGTAAAAGCAGATGCTGAAAAAGTGAAAGCTATTGCTGAAAAAAATGAAGTGAATTTCTTTTATATTGATGCCGATACGATTTCAATTTCATTCAATGAAACAACATCTATTTCTGATATTAATCAGATTGTAGCTATTTTCGCTGAAGCCAAAGAAAAAACATTTGAACCTATTACTGAATTAATAGAAACGTCTGTAATATCAGAAAATTTAATTAGAAAATCAACTTTCTTACAACACGATGTATTTAATAACAATCATTCGGAAAGTCAGTTGATGCGTTACATTAAAAAATTAGAACGTAAAGATTTAGCATTAAATCACTCGATGATTTCATTAGGTTCTTGTACGATGAAATTAAACGCAGCTGCCGAAATGTTGCCATTATCTATGGGAAATTGGAACAACATTCATCCATTCGCGCCATTAGACCAAGTGGAAGGTTATTTAACCATGCTTAAAAAATTGGAATTGCAATTAAATGAAGTAACTGGTTTCACAGGTACAACATTACAGCCTAATTCTGGTGCGCAAGGCGAATATGCAGGTTTAATGACCATTCGTGCCTATCATTTATCTCGCGGCGATAAACACAGAACGGTTTGTTTAATTCCATCATCGGCACATGGTACAAATCCTGCTTCGGCTGCTATGGCAGGAATGGATATTATTGTAACAAAAACTACTCCTGAAGGAAATATTGATGTAGAAGATTTAAGAGAAAAAGCTGTTTTACATTCGGCTAATTTGGCTGCTTTAATGGTAACCTATCCTTCTACTCACGGTGTTTTTGAAAGTTCAATTATTGAAATTACAAACCTAATTCATGAAAATGGTGGTTTAGTTTATATGGATGGTGCGAATATGAATGCACAAGTTGGATTAACTAATCCAGCTACAATTGGCGCAGATGTTTGTCACTTAAACTTACACAAAACGTTTGCAATTCCTCATGGCGGTGGCGGACCTGGCGTTGGACCAATTTGTGTTAACGATAAATTAGTGCCTTTTTTACCCTCTAACCCAATTATTAAAGTGGGTGGCGACCAAGCCATTACAGCTATTTCAGCAGCTCCTTATGGTTCGGCTTTAGTTTGCTTAATTTCTTATGGATACATATGTATGTTAGGAGCTGAAGGCCTAACAAATGCAACAAAACACGCTATATTAAATGCCAATTACATGAAAGCTCGTTTAGAAACGCATTATCCAATTTTATACTCTGGAGAAATGGGAAGAGCAGCTCATGAAATGATTTTAGATTGTCGTGCTTTTGAAGATAATGGTATAAAAGTTACTGATATTGCGAAACGTTTGATGGATTATGGCTTCCACGCCCCTACGGTTTCATTCCCAGTTGCAGGAACATTAATGATCGAACCAACAGAATCTGAAGATTTAGCCGAATTGGATCGTTTTTGTGATGCTATGATAGCTATTCGTAAAGAAATTAATGCTTCTTCAAAAGAAGATACACAAAATATTTTAAAAAATGCACCACATACATTGGCTATGGTAACTTCAGACGAATGGGTATTTCCATATACAAGAGAAATGGCAGCATTCCCTTTAGAATATATTGCTGATAACAAGTTCTGGCCAACAGTTAGACGAGTTGATGAAGCTTATGGAGACAGAAACTTAGTTTGTTCATGCGCTCCAATTGAAGCGTATATGTAAAAAATAAATCACAATAGTTTGAATCCCAAATTCCAATTAGGAGTTTGGGATTTTTTTTACGTCACAACTTAAACTGAAAATAATCATTCTGAAATTTCTGAAATTGATAAAAAAAATCCAAATATTTTAACAATTTCATAATAATTAATTAATTTATAATTTGTTATCTCTTTTTTGAAATTCAATTTACTATTTTAGTATAAAATTAAATTTAAATCGTGAAATCAGATAATTAAAAAATAGATTTATGCATTTTTAATCTATAATAAATTTAAAAAATGACAATAAAAATAACAGGTTCAGGGAGTTACATTCCAACAGAAACAATAACTAATAAGGATTTTTCTTCACATGTTTTTTTAAATGAAGACGGTACTTCGTTTCCATTATCAAACGACGTAATCACTGAAAAATTTTATGGGATTACAGGAATTGAAGAACGTAAATATGCTCATACGGGTTTTCAAACTTCCGATATGGCGACAATAGCCGCAAAAAGAGCTATAGAAAATGCCAATATTGATCAAGAAACATTAGACTATATAATATTTGCTCATAATTTTGGAGATGTAAAAAAAGGCGCCATTCAAGGAGATATGTTGCCAAGTTTGGCTTCAAAAACAAAACATAATTTAGGTATAAAAAATCCTAAATGTGTGGCTTACGACGTGCTTTTTGGATGTCCTGGCTGGGTAGAAGGTATGATTCAAGCTACAGCATTTATTAAGGCAGGAATGGCAAAAAAATGTCTAATTATAGGTGCGGAAACGCTATCTCGAGTAGTTGATCCACACGATAGAGATTCCATGATTTATTCTGACGGCGCAGGAGCTACAATCTTAGAAGCTAGTGAAGAAAACGGTGGTGTTTTAGCTCATGAATCAGCCTCTTTTACTTATGAGGAAGCAAATTATTTGTTTTTTGGAAATTCCTTTAATAAAGAACACGACCCTAATGTAAGATATATAAAAATGCATGGCCGTAAAATTTATGAATTTGCGTTAAGTAACGTTCCAAAAGCTATGGCTGCCTGTTTAGATGCAAGTGGGATAAAAATTGATCAAGTTAAAAAAATACTTATCCATCAAGCCAATGAAAAAATGGATGAAGCTATTATTCAAAGGTTTTACAAACTTTACAATCAAACACCACCTAAGGGCATTATGCCAATGACCATTCACAAATTAGGGAATTCAAGCGTGGCAACCGTTCCTACTTTATACGATGCTTTGCTTAAAAGAGAAATTGAAAATCAAGAAATTCATAAAGGAGATATCATATTGTTTGCATCAGTTGGGGCAGGCATGAATGTAAATGCTATAGTATATCAATTATAATATTTTTTAAATTTATTGATAAATGTTACGTGTTTATCGTTAATTTTGCATTTATAAATTACTATCAAGATTATATAAATGTACGAAAAAACATATCCAAGCAAACGATTCAATATTACTTTAGAATTTTTAAAAAAATATATTTCAACGTCTGAGACTATTTTTGATTTAGGTGTTCCTAATCCGTTTTCGAAAATAATGGAAGAAAATATGTACACTGTTATCAATACAAAAGGAGAAGATTTAGACACAAATCAAACTGCTTTACGAGAAGAAAATTATAACGTATTTACAGGTTTTGAAATTTTCGAACATTTATTAAATCCGTACACCATTTTAGAAAATGTAAAATGCGATAAAATTCTTATTTCAATACCCTTACGTTTATGGTTTTCATCGGCATACAGAAGTAAAACAGACAAATGGGACAGGCATTATCACGAATTTGAAGATTGGCAATTGGATTGGTTGTTAGAAAAAACGGGGTTTAAAATTATTGATAGTGTCAAATTTACACATCCTGTTAAGAAAATTGGATTTCGTCCCTTTTTAAGATGGTTTACACCAAGATATTATTTGGTTTACGCGGAACGAAATCCCAAAATATAAATCCCAAATCCCAAATTACTCTACAATTTAAGTTGGAATTTGGAATTTTTAAAAATTGGAATTTTCAAAATGAAATACTACATAATCATTCCTGCATATAATGAAGAAGCTTTTATGGCTTTAACGTTACAATCTTTGGTGGAACAAACGGTTTTTCCATCAAAAATTATTGTAGTAAATGATAATTCATCAGATAAAACTGCAGAAATTGTAACTTCTTTTTCCGAAAAATTTCCGTTTATTACTTTGGTAAATAAAAAATCTGAAGCGATTCATCTTCCTGGAAGCAAAGTAATTCAAGCGTTTCATGAAGGCGAAAAACACATTGACGACCAATACGATATTATTGTAAAAGTGGATGCTGATTTAATTTTTCCAAATAATTATTTTGAAACTATCATAAAACATTTTCAATCAGATTCAAAAATTGGAATGGTTGGTGGCTTTTGCTATATTGAAAAAAACGGTGATTGGGTTTTAGAAAACTTAACCGATAAAGACCATATTAGAGGGGCTTTAAAAGCATATAGAAAAGAAACGTATGAACAAATTGGTGGATTAAAACCTGCTATGGGTTGGGATACTGTGGACGAATTGTTATGTAAATTTTACAATTGGAAAGTGGTTACCGATGAAAGTTTACATGTAAAACACCTAAAACCAACTGGAGCCAGTTATACTAAAGCTGCTAGATACAAACAAGGCGAAGCGTTTTACAGTTTAGGTTACGGGTTTTTTATTACAACAATTGCTTCTTTAAAATTAGCTTCAAGAAAAGGGAAACCCTTTTTATTTATCGATTATATTATGGGTTTTTGGAAATCAAAATCAATTGGAAAACCTTTATTTGTTACTCCTGAACAAGCCAAATGGATAAGAAGATATCGATGGAAAAAAATGCAAGAAAAGGTAATTTAGATGACTCACAAGATTTAATAAACGTATTCAAAAATAAATTTGATTTCAATATTCAAAATATTTCATAGAGAAATCATACATTAATTTACTAATTTAGCAGATATTTTTAAACTATGATGCTCATTAGATATTTGTCGCAAATTGGTCGTTATTTCATCATGTTGAAAGAGATATTCAATCGTCCTGTAAAATGGTCTGTGATGAAACAACTTATCCTAAAAGAAATAGACGATTTAATTATTGATTCTTTGGGAATTGTGTGTTTTATTTCATTTTTCGTTGGCGGTGTTGTGGCTATTCAAACCGCATTAAACTTAACTGACCCGCTTATACCGAAATACCTCATTGGTTTCGCAACGCGTCAATCAATAATTTTAGAATTCGCCCCTACTTTTATTTCTATAATTATGGCTGGTAAAATGGGCTCTTTTATAACCTCAAGCATAGGTTCTATGCGCGTTACGGAACAAATAGAAGCGCTAGAAGTTATGGGTGTCAACGCCTTGAATTATTTAGTATTTCCGAAAATGATAGCTGCAATATTATATCCATTTATTATTGGCATTGCTATGTTTTTAGGTATATATGGTGGCTATTTAGCAGGTGTTTATGGCGAATTTACAACAAGTACAGAATTTATATCTGGAATACAAATAGATTTTGTGCCTTTTCATATTGCTTACGCATTTATTAAAACTTTAGTATTTGCTTTTTTATTAGCAACTATACCCTCGTTTCATGGCTTTTATATGAAAGGTGGTGCTTTAGAAGTTGGAAAAGCAAGTACAGTTTCATTTGTTTGGACGTCAGTAGTTATTATTTTAATGAACTATATTTTAACACAATTACTTTTAAGCTAATGATTGAAGTACATAACATTCAAAAAAGTTTTGGTAACCAAATGATTCTTAAAGGAATTAGCACCTGTTTTGAAGCTGGAAAAACCAGTTTAGTAATTGGTCAAAGTGGTTCAGGCAAAACAGTTTTTATAAAATCATTATTAGGCGTTCATGAAATTGATAGTGGTTATATTTCGTTCGATAATCGTATATATAAAGAATTAAATAAAGATGAAAAACGAGATATTCGCACCGAAATAGGTATGGTTTTTCAAGGAAGTGCTTTATTTGACAGTATGACTGTTGAAGAAAACATTGGTTTTCCATTAAAAATGTTTACGAACAAAACAACATCTGAAATTAAAGAAAGGGTGAATTTTGTTATTGATAGAGTAAATTTAATTAATGCTAACCATAAAAAACCTTCGGAAATATCTGGAGGAATGCAAAAACGTGTGGCGATTGCAAGAGCTATTGTAAATAATCCTAAATATTTATTTTGTGACGAACCAAATTCTGGTTTAGATCCAAAAACAGCGATAGTAATAGATAATTTAATTCAAGAAATTACTAAAGAATATAACATTACAACTGTTATTAATACTCACGATATGAACTCTGTAATGGAAATTGGAGAAAAAATTGTGTTTCTAAAAAACGGTTTATTAGAATGGGAAGGCTCTAACAAAGAAATTTTTAAAACAGATAATGCAGCCGTTACTGATTTTGTATATTCAAGTGAATTATTTAAACGTGTCCGAAAAATGTATTTGGAAGATGATATTTAATTAGATGCTTTTTCTTCTAATACAAATCCAAATTGCTTAAAATCTTCCCAAAAATCTGGATACGATTTTGAAACTACCTCAGCATTTTCTATTATAATCGGAACTTTTAAAGCTAAAGGAGCAAAAGCCATAGCCATTCTATGATCTTGATAGGTAGAAATTCTTATGTTTGTGTTTACATTTTCTGATTTTCCAAGAGTTAATGAATGATTGGTAACAGAAATTGAAGCTCCCAATTTAGTTAATTCTACTCTTAAAGCTTCAAGTCGATCTGTTTCTTTAATTTTAAGCGTATGCAAACCCGTTAAATTACAACTGATTCCTAATCCAAAGCAAGTTACTGCAATAGTTTGTGCAATGTCTGGACTATTGTTAAGTTTAAGGTTTAAGGTTTCAGGTTTCAAGTTCTCAACTTTACGTAAAAGCATTTGATTAGTATTAAAAACCGTTTCTACTCCAAAATTTTTATATATTTCAACTAAAGCAAAATCACCTTGTAAGCTATTTTCTTTAAAACTAGATAAGGTAATTTGTGTGTCAATTTCAGAAAGTGCAATAATAGAATACCAATAAGATGCTGATGACCAATCGGATTCAATTGTGAATTTTAAATTGTGAATTACGGATTTTGGCTTTACAATAATTCTATTTTCAATAAATGATGTTTCTACACCAATTTTATTTAATAACGCCAATGTCATTTTTATGTAAGAAACCGATGTTATTTCTCCTTCCAAAGTTAATTCCAATCCGTTTTCAAGTTTTGGTGCCATTAACAACAAAGCAGAAATATATTGGCTACTCACGTTTGCTGGAAGTGAAACTTTCCTTTTTGTAAGTTTTTTTCCTTTAATTTTTAATGGCGGAAAGCCTTCTTTTTCAATATATGAAATTTCAGCGCCTAATTGATTTAAAGCATTAACTAAAATTTGAATTGGCCTTTCTTTCATTCTAGAAGAACCTGTAAGTTGTACTTCAAATCCTTCTTGAATAGCATAATAAGCTGTTAAAAATCGCATAGCTGTTCCTGCGTGGTGAACGTCTATTTTTGGATATTGGGTTTTGGGTATTGGGTATTGGGCGCCCAAAGCTTTTATCATTACTTCTGAATCATAAGAATTAGATATGTTTTCTAAAACTAAATTTGGATATAATGCCCGTAACAGCAATAATCGATTCGTTTCTGACTTTGAACCCGTTATTTTCAAAATTAAATTTTGAATTTTGAATTTTGAATTTTGAATTTTTAGATTCACAATTACTTCAATTTTTCGTTGTTTTGATGGCGGTCGTGGTCACGATTGGTTTTTAAGTTGAGTTTTTTATCAAATGCGTCTTGCAAATTAATTCCGGTTTGATTGGCCAAACATAAAACTACAAAAACAACATCTGCTAATTCTTCACCTAAATCTTTATTTTTATCGGATTCTTTTTCTGATTGTTCTCCGTATCTTCTTGCTATAATTCTTGCTACTTCACCAACTTCTTCTGTAAGTTGCGCCATGTTAGTTAATTCGTTAAAATAACGAACACCATGGTTTTTTATCCAATTATCAACATCAAGTTGTGCGTTTTGTATATTCATTTTATTTCTTTTTTTTATGAGTTTGATACATATTGAATCCTGCCAACATAAATCCAAAACTAGACGCTGTTAGTAAGGTTTTTTCGATGGTTAAATCGTTTAGAAAATACAATAATATGCCAAAAATGGTACTATGAAGTATAAATTTTGAAAAAAAATGTATTAAAAAAGTTTTATCAAACATAATTTATAGTTTTTTCAATACAATTTTTTCATTCATCTTTATATAAACCTGATTATAAAATGTTTTTAAATCCTCGTAATAATCTGGTGAAACAAACGTTTCATTTCTATTAAAATTACATACAATTTGAATTTTATTACCTACTTTACCTGCTAAAAATTTGAAATTTGAAATATTATCGACCATAGAAATACTAATGTTTGCTGGGATATTTTCAACATCGTATCCTTCTGGTATAGAATAAGTAAAAGTATAGGAATCATTGGTTGGAAAAATAAAATCAATGGGATACGTTCTGTTATTCGTTTTAAACGGATTTTGGTCTAAAGCATAGAACAAAAGCGGCTTAAAAAATAATTTGCCGTCAATTCGTTCAACTTGATTTGAATGAATAAAATTATAATCTTCCTTAACATCCTCCAATAAGTTTTCTTTATTAAAAACTTTATAGTCTAAAATCTCCAGTCCAGGATTGTTTTTTTCTATTTTTTCTAAATAAGAATCTTCAGACAAACTTGCGTTTCCATTTCTAAATAGATAAGCATTAGTAGCACTATTAATATCTTTGATATTGCCTTCTATTTTAGCATCACTAGTTATTTTTGCATTGCATAAAATTATATTTTTTGAAATTATTCTTGATGCTAAATCTACTTCTGATGAAGTTTCTGTTTTTCTGATAATTCTACCTAAATAATTTCTACACCTTAATGGCAAAATGTTTAACGTAGCATTTTTTTCTGTAGCATCTAAAAATATAATTTTTTTATCTACTTCCACACCACAAATCACATAATTAAAGGCTGTTCTACTAGGAAATAAATTTATGGCTTTATCCCTAGTAGACAAAAGTATTGGATTAGCATCAAAACCAGCAGATCTTAGCATAGAAATAAGAATGAAATTAATTTCTGCTACATTTCCAACCTTATCCTGATAGGCTTTTTTAACTCCATTATTGGTATAGATACCAACAAAATTATCCCATTTCATTTTATTTTTTACAAAATCAAATATGACATTAATCTTAGAGTTTTCATTTTCAAACTTTTGTGACAAAATGACTTTTAAGTCGTCTTCGTAATAATTATCTTTATTTAACTCCTTACCAAATGATTCATTAGAATAGATAGTCTTTGAAACGTCCTCCCATGATTGTGAATATTCTTCAAACGCCGAATTAGGGAATCTTGTTGACGCAAGTTCAAATTCTATACTAGACAAATAATTTAAATAAGTATTAGAAAATGGTTCCGTTTTAAATGCTGGTAAATTTTCAACAAAATATTTTGTTTCAGTTTCATTAAATTCAATATTTGAAACCTGACCTCCACTTGTAGATGCGTATTGACCTTTTCCAACACTATATGTAATATTCCTAACCTTAATTTGTTCTGTTTTATTAATTTTTTCAAATCCTCTAGAATAAATATTATAGTTGTAATATTCTGGTATAAACGTAACAAATTCTGAATAATTTACTGGGATGGTTGACTGAAATTTCCATATATCTAGTTTAGATATAAAAGGCGACTTAACAACATACTTATATTCAATAATAGAACCCTCTTTTACATTGGGCATAGTGATTTTTTTGGTTGTCCAAAATTCATTGTTTTTTTCTAAAAATTCTCCGTCTTTACTTAATTTAGATTTAACAATTTTTCCATCTACAAGATTGTATGTTATAGCTTTTGAGAAAAAAACAGTCTCTGAATCTGAGCCACTACTGTACATAATGCTTTTATTAGCCCAATCATATCCATCCTTTTTATAAATTTTTATTTTCACTTCAACTTCAGTTTCTATACTAAATCCTTTGTTTGAATTATAATAGAAAACTGTTTTTCCTTTTTCAAATAAAACAGCAGCTACTGCTGAAGAGTCCAAAGCGTGTTGTTTCTCTTGCAATTCTTGAATGGTAACCTCGCCTAGTTCACCGCTTTGAGCAAATATAAAAAGAGGAAAAAAAAGTGTTAAAATAATTTTGTTCATTAGTTTTTAATTTAATTTTTGTTTTGTATTTAGTTTACTTTAAAAATAATATAATGTTAGAATAAAGATGAAATAGTTTTGGAAACAACTAATCTATTTAGACTCTAATACTATTTTTAAATTATCTAGTTTACTAATTTGTTCTCTAAATTTTCTAAAAGCTTCATAATCTTCTTTTAAATAAACCCCATCATTCATAATGATTTTTCTTTTATAAATTAATTTATCGTTTTTGTAAATGACTTCAGAGGTGTATTCACCAAATTTTTCTTTAATAATGGTATTCTCTGGAAGTTGTTTAACAATAAAATTAGTAGGCAATGTGATTTCTATCTCGTCGGAATCCGTAAAACCATAATCAATTTCAAATGAAAACTTTTTATTTCTATATTTATATGGAACATTTGCAAATCGATTCAAAACATTAAGAGGGAGAATTATTGATTGTAAACTTTTCTCGTAATAATTTTCAGATTTAAAATTAAATTTTTCTTCAAATGAAAACAGCTCTTTATTGTTTGAGTATTTCAAATCAGATATTTCTAAATTATTTAAATGACTAAAATGTTCTTTATAATAGTCCATTTTTTCTTTAATATCCCTACTTTCTAAACTAAATACTCCGCTATATTGTGTACCACTAGACACTATAAGAGCGTTGCCGCTTATACTACCATTATCTAAAACCGTAACTTTTGAATAAGTTACCTGCGTGTTATCCTCTTTTTTGTAAAAAGTAGTATAAGCAACTTCCGCACCTTCTGGTTTAATGATTAATGCATTTCTATTTGAAGTAAAATCACTTAAATATCCAAATGGGTTGGTTTGACTTGTGCATTCTAAAAAAATATAATTATCATCTTGAGGAACAGACAAAATAGCATGATTTCCTTGCATGGAAATAATTTCTTGATTAAACTTTTTAATATCTCCTCCATAAATTACAGTATAATAGGACTCAATATCGTACGCTTTTAAAATAGAACGTGTAAAATTACTTAATGCTTTACAATCGCCATATCCGTATTTTTCTACATCCGAGACTTCCATAGGTTTCCACCCTCCAATGCCTACTTGAACACTCACATAACGAGTATTGTCTTGTACATATTTATAAATTTTCTTGATTTTATCCAATTTATTATCAGTAACAGAAATTATATTATCTAATTTTAATTTTGTTTTTTCTGAAATAGTACTGTTGTTTTTTATAAAATAATCGTAGTACATTTTTCCAAACTCTTTCCATGATTTCATATTTAACTCATAACCCTCTAAAGATGCCTTTTCTAAATACATTTTTACCATAGGAAACTCTTTAGAATAATCTGCGTAAGCTTCTGGTTTAATTGCATAAATATTTTTGGCAACATAGGTTATTTTATCAAATGTTTCCGTTTTTTCAATATTATACTCCTCTATTTTCTGAAGTTTAAAATGAAGTGGACAAGATTCGTTTTTAAGTATTTCCAATTTTGATTCTAAAATTGTTTCATATAAATTAGAAATAGGTGACCAAGCTTTTAAAAATGCTGTATTGATACTTTCGATTTCGCATTCAAATTCTAAAATTAATGGAAAAACTATTGGCTTATAGTCCAAAACTAAAACCCTACTATCAGAAAAAATAGTACTATCATCAAATAAACTTCTATCACTAAAATCTGATTTGTCAAAAGATTTTATTTTTTGACCAGCAGAAGAATATATTGAAACTTTGATTTTTTTAATTTTATTTGATTTGTCATAATGTTCAGACAAATCAATTGAATTATACCCTTTTTCATTTAATACTAAAACAGAAAAACTTCTTGATACATGTACCAAATTAAAATTTTTATAATCTACAACTTGATTTTCGGATATTTTTATGGTGTTAGCATTTTCTTTATGCTCAGGAGTGATAACTGGAATTTTTATATTTTGACTAAATACAGTATTAGTTACCAAAAAAATTATAAAAAAAATGTGTTTCATATTATTCTTTATTTTTTGAATCTATAGTAATAGTTACAGGTCCATCATTAACTAATGCAACTTTCATATCCGCACCAAATTGTCCTGTTTGTACACTTTTACCTAATTCACTTTCTAGCTGTTGTACAAATTTCTCATACATCGGCAAAGCAATTTCTGGTTTTGCAGCTTTAATATAACTAGGTCTATTTCCTTTTTTTGTTAATGCATGAAGGGTAAATTGACTAACAACAATGATTTCTCCATTAATATCTTTGATAGAAAGATTCATTACGTTATTATTATCTCCGAAAATACGAAGATATACAATTTTAGAAATCATCCAAGAAATATCTTCAAAATTATCAGCTTCCTCAAATCCAGCAAAAATTAAAAGACCTTGGTTTATTTGAGCCACTATTTGTGAATTAATAGTAACCGATGCTTCGGAAACTCTTTGAATAACGACTTTCATAATAATTGTGAATTATAAATTATTTTCTCGTTTCATCGCTGGCAATTCGGTCTTCGCCGTAAATATCATTTCGGTATTGTTCTTCGTCGCCTTCTAATATTTTTAAATAACTTTGATATCTACTCCAAGTAATTTTATCTTCATCGAGTGCTTTTTTTACAGCACAATGCGGCTCTTCTTTATGCAAACAATTGTTAAATTTACACGCTTCTTTTAAAGCAAAAAGTTCTGGAAAATAATCCGAAACTTCTTGTTTTTCCATATCTACCATACCAAAACCTCTAATTCCGGGTGTGTCAATAATTCTAATGTCATTTGATAAATCAAACATCTCAGCAAAAGTGGTAGTATGTTGTCCTTGAGAATGAGAATTTGATATTTCTTTAGTTTTTAATTTTAATGTAGGTTCAATAGCGTTTACCAACGTTGATTTTCCCACACCAGAATGACCTGAAAACATAGATACTTTTCCTTTCATGATATCCATTAATTCTGCAACGCCTTTGTTATCTGTTGCCGAAACACGCAAACATCTATACCCAATTTCGGTGTAAATGTGTTGTAAATACAATTGTTCGTTTAAAGTAGCTTCGTCAAATGTATCTATTTTATTGAAAATTATAATCGCTTCAATGCCATACGCCTTTGCAGTAACCAGAAATCTATCAATAAAACTTGTAGTAGTTGTAGGATTATTGATGGTTACAATTAGAAAACCAATATCAATATTAGAGGCAATAATATGTGTTTGCTTAGATAAATTTACCGATTTACGTACGATATAATTTTTTCTATCGTGAATAGTAGTTATAATACCGTTTACTTCATCAACAGTTTCATCTAAATCAAAGTCTACGATATCGCCTACCGCAATAGGGTTGGTACTTTTAATACCTTTCATACGGAATTTACCTTTGATACGACAATTATAAAATTGGTTATCATCAGATTTTACGTAATACCAACTTCCGGTAGATTTATAAACGGTTCCTGTCATTTTATTTTAAAAGCTTGAAGTTAGAAGCTAAGTACTAAATTCAAAACCTCAATAATTGATAAATACAAAGATAATATTTCTGTATAAAAAAAGGCAATTAAAAAATTGCCTTTTTATTATTATTTAATATTTAATTTTTCTAAATGCAAATTAATTTCTTTTAGCTTTTTATTATATTCTAATAAAAGAACGTTACCAACTTTAGCAGGAAAAACTCTAAAATCTTTTTCACCTTGCTCTAAATAAATTTTATCTTCAGTTAGTTTGCCTTCATCATAAATAATAGTTTTAAATGCATTTTTATTTTTTTCGCCTTTAATTTTCTCATAATCAATAAAACATGAGTAAAAACGATCATTTGCTCTATCAATTTGAGTGTACTCATAATCAAATGCACCATACGCTTTTAAAGCATGTGCATTTAATTGTGGACTACCGAAATCTGTCAAACTCGGCGCTCTGGAAACACTTTTTTCAAATTCTTTAATATCTATTAATTTAAAATCAGAGTTAAATTTAAAAACTACTGCATTTCTAATAGAAATTTGTGTAGTTGAACCTTGTCCTTGACTTAACATTGCACTAGCAATACCAACAGCACTAGCTGTTTTTTTATAATACTCACCAATTGCATAATATTCGTTTGTATTTGTCTTTACAATTTCATGAAAATAAACATACCCCTTTTCATCAATAAAATTATTAGATATTTTAGCAATCTTAGCAACGTCTTCTTTCCAACTTGTAGTTGTCTCTTTTATCGTTTTACCAGTTTGATTAATTATTTCAGAAAATAATCCTAAACTTTTATCGCTAAAGATATTATCTCCATCTTTAAAATACTCACCCATTAAGACAACATTACTATTACTATCTAAAAAAGCATTTGTGATTAATCTTGGCTTAACTTCTTTACTATTTTCTCTTTCAAAAATTAATTTACCAGTATTTACATCAATAACTTTAGTTCTAACAGTAATTTTTCTTGACAATAAACTAGACTTAGAAAATTCTATTGCTACAACAAATTTATCATTAACTTCAATCGGATTGATTGTTAAAATTTCTTTTGAATCAGCGGGAGAATTATATTCCCATGCTTTTCCACCATCAGTTGGATAATATTTTAAGGAGTATCCGATTTTTTTATTGTCCTCAAATTTATTAAAAATAAAACCTTTATTCTCAACTGGAAACAAAACATTAAAATCACCTGTTTGTTGCATTAAAGTTAAATATCTAATTTCTTTAGTTTCTAATGGAATATTTATTGCAGGCTTTTGATTTGCTTGTTTATCAAAAGTTAATAATTCAATTTTTTTTTCTCTAAAATTGGCCATTGCAAACATCATTGCTTGATTGTTAAAGCTAGTTTTCATTAGAAAAGTATTCTTGTTGTCTACATAAGATTTTTTAGCTACTTCAACTAAATTTTTATCTAAAATTTGAATTGCAAACTCGTTTTCACCTTTCTTCAATTTATCGACTACATAGTAAAAATAGTAGCCATCAACATCTTTGTTTTTATCTAAAATTGGTCCAGAATTTCTGACACTAAATTTATTTACGCCGTTTATTTTTCCTATTTGAGAAAAACCTGAAAAGGAAATTAAGGTAAATAATAATAAAATTTTTGTTTTCATAAAATATATTTAATTAAGGTTTAAGTTTTTAAAAAATTCTGTAATGGTTTTGAATTCTGGATTATTAATATTGTCTACATGAGCCAAACAAAAGTTTAATCCAATTTTTCTAATGGTTTTTATTTCAATATTAATTAAAAATTGTCGAACTTCATTTAGATATTTTTCATCTGAAAAAGGACTTACTGAGTTAACATATTTTCCGAAATTATGATTGTTTTTTAATTGATAAATTTTTTGCATGATTTTACCAACTATAATACAATAATTCGTTTTATCCAATTGATTTTTATTATACAAAACTAAAGTTTGATACAATGCAAAGTCAAGTTGATTATCATCCAAAGCACTTTTTATACTTAAAAGGGCCACTAATTCTTTTATTTTTAATAACTTTTCTTTAGATACTTCAATTGAACTATTTTTTTCTTTTAAAAGCTTGTTTAAAACATCAACTCTCAATGGAATATCTGGATGTGTTTTTATTGAATCTGAAGCTAAGGAAAAATCATTTGAACTATCTTTAATATCAAATAACGATTCCTCTTTTTGCAACCAACCTTCTTTAAATGGATATGCTTCAAAATTAAAATGTTCTTTTAGTTTTGAATTTTCATTAAAAACAAGATCATCAGAAAGTTCTAAATTCTTTAATGCAGAAACACTAGAAAATTTATTAAATTTAGTTTTAGAAAATAATGCTAAGCCTAATGAATCCGCCTGTAATTCGGCAGATTGACTTCTGTTTAAAAAATTAAAATTTAATTCATTAACAAACTCAGAATATGCTTTTCTTTTTCCGTATTCTTGATTTTCAATTTTTTTTATTTTTTGCTTAGTAACTTTAGAATTAAATGTTTCTACATACTTTAATAAACTTTTATCGTTATGCTCTAATATATAATGTGATAATTCATGACTAATTATATATGCCAATTCATCATCACTGTTAACAAAATTAAAAAGTCCTAAATTAATTGTAAAAATTCCATTACCATAGCATGCCGCATTTGGAATATTAGATTTTTCTATAAAAAAGTAAAAGTCTTTACTGTTTTTAATTGCATTAGAATAATAAATTTCTTTTAATATTGAATTCACATAATTATTAATATTCTCATCGAATATAAAAGTACTGTCTTCAATGTTTTTAATAAAATTATTTTTTCGGTCTAAAATAATTTCTTCAATGTCTTTTTTATATTTTGCACCAAACTTTGTTATTTTATTTTTAGAAATAGTATTAATATAAGTAATTAGCGAATCTTTATTTTTTGGAAGATAATTTAATTTTATGTCCTGTGCATTTGTATAAAATGTAAACAAGAAAAATAAAAAAAACGTAATTAGTTTTAACATAAATAAATTTGGTCTAAGAAAGCAGGCAATATTACAATTTAAAAAATTAATTTTTCGTTATTTATTCATTATTCATTATTTTTTCTTGATGTGCAATGCTTTCTTGATGAATGGCTTTGTAAATTTTCAATACAAATTCTTCGTTTAATCCTTTGTTTTCGCCATCTAAAATCATTCTTCCTAAAATTTCATTCCAACGTTTGTTTTGCAAAATCGCCACGTTTTTCTCTTTTTTAAGTTGTCCAATTTTTTCCGCTAACTTCATACGTTTACCTAAAATTTCAATCAATTTTGTATCTAATTCGTCAATATAAGCACGTTGCAAAGCCATTTCTTTGTTCCATTCTGCATTTTCATCGGTTACTTTTCTCATTTTCAAATCTATGAAAATTTGTTTCAATACTGTTGGTGTAACTTGCTGTGCAGCATCGCTCCAAGCGTTATCTGGATCAAAATGGGTTTCAATAATTAAGCCATCGTAATTTAAATCTAAAGCTTGTTGTGAAACTTCCTGTATCATATCTCGTTTACCCGTAATGTGTGATGGATCACAAATTAATGGCAAATTCGGAAATCTATTTTGCATATCAATAGCAATTTGCCATTCTGGATTGTTTCTATATTTTGTTTTTTCATAGGTTGAAAATCCTCTATGAATGACTCCTAAATTTTTAATCCCAGCTAGATACAAGCGTTCCAATCCCCCAATCCATAAAGATAAATCTGGGTTCACTGGATTTTTTATCAACACAATTTTATCTGTGTATTTTAATGCATCTGCAATTTCTTGCACTGCAAACGGATTTACAGTGGTTCGAGCCCCAATCCAAAGTACATCAATATCATATTGTAAGGCTAATTTTACATGATTGGCATTGGCGACTTCAATAGCCATTAACAAACCCGTTTCTGCTTTGGCTTTTTGCAACCATTTCAGACCAATTTCACCTATACCTTCAAATCCTCCAGGGCGAGTTCTTGGTTTCCAAATTCCAGCTCGAAAAATAGAAACATCAGAATTTTTTAACTCGTGCGCTATTTTCAAAACTTGTTCTTCGGTTTCAGCACTACACGGCCCAGCTATGACTAAGGGATGATTTAATTTTAAATCTACCAACCATTGTTTGTGTTCTTTTGTAATTTCCATTTTATTTGAATAAAAAATCCCGAAAAATCGGGATTTATTAATTTATATACTTTTATATAACTGATTGGTTACATAATTTAGCGGCGATTTTTATACTATTACAAATATATAAAATATTTAATAACTTAAACTTACCAAACCGTTATCTTGAACTATAATTTGTCCGGTGATTCCGTTTGAAGCCTCTGTTAAAAGAAAACAAGCGGTTTGAGACACATCAACTGGATTTAAAATTCGTTTTAGAGGATGTTTCGCAATCATATTTTCTCTAATTTGGTCTGAACGTAAAATTCCAGAAGCTAACGGTGTATCAATTAGTGATGGAGCAATGGCATTGACTCTAATTTTAGGAGCAAATTCGGCAGCTAAACTTTTTACTAAACCTTCAACAGCACCTTTTGCAGCGGCAATACTTGCGTGATATGGCATGCCTGATTGAACAGCAACTGTACTAAACATCACAACGCTAGCTTGTTCTGATTTTTTTAAAGTTGGCAAATAGTGCTGAAACGCTTTCAATGCTCCGAAAAAGTTTACATTTAAATCCGAATTAAAATCCTCTAAACTTAAACGATTGAACGGTTTCAAATTGATACTTCCTAAACAATATACCAAACCATCGATTGATTCAATCAAGGGTAAGTTATCCGTTAAAGCGTCTAATTGATGCCAATTTCCATTAAATTCATAAGTAAGCTCGGAACGAGAAATCACGTGACAAAAATTACCTTTTTCAGATAATTCTTTTACAATTTGTTCACCAACACCTTTACTTCCGCCAATTATAAGGTAATTCTTCATATTCTATGTTAATTTAAATATTTTTCAAAATCGTTAATTTTTACTTTTGCTTTAATGTCAAACATTAAACTGTATAAACCAAAAAAGGTTCTGTTTACATAGATAAAATGTTTTGATCCTCGATTTCCATTCATTTTACGTAGCGTTTTATCACTTGCAAATTTTTCACTTAAAGCAGCAATTTGAGCTTGAAACTCAGGTTGTGCGAAATCAAATATTTCAGCTTGAATTGGTTGTGTAAACACACTTAATAATTCGTGAAACATATCTGTAAAAAAGGCTAACTCTTTCGGAGAATCCGTTGTTTTTAATATTTCTAATTCGAATAATTTTTTTGTAAAATAGTCCATATCTTTTAAAGAATTTGGTGTAGACACTTCAAAATACGGCACATAAAAATCATTCGGAATTTCCTTCATACAACCAAAATCAATCGCAATTAAGTTATCGTTTTTATCTACTAAAAAATTACCTGGATGCGGATCAGCGTGAAATTTTTTCAACTGATGAATTTGATACATATAGAAATTCCATAACGTTTGCCCTACTTTATCACGTTGTTCTTGAGAGGCATTACTCGAACAAAATTCAGATAAATGAATCCCATTCATCCAATCCATTGTGATAATTTTGTCAGAAGAATATTCTGGGTAATAGTTGGGAAATAATAAATTATCAATTTTCTCACAATCAATAATTACTGCCATCGATTGCGATATTTCCAATTTATAATCCGTTTCTTCGGTAAGTTTGTCTTCAACTTCTTGAAAATATTCATCAGAAGTTCCTT
>JBIPOM010000113.1:0-6609 GCA_044379175.1 Flavobacterium sp.
TATAATTCTGAAGAAATTCAGAATTGGTCATACGGTGTTTTGTGCGTTTGTATTTTATTTGTGGATCTGGAAAGGTAATCCAAATTTCATCTACTTCATTTTCATCAAAACAATGCTTTATTAATTCAATTTGGGTACGAAGAAACGCTACATTATTCATTCCGTTTTCAACAGCGGTTTTAGCACCGCGCCAAAATCGGGCACCTTTAATATCAATTCCAATAAAGTTTTTGTTTGGAAATTTTTCTGCTAATCCAACAGAATATTCACCTTTTCCGCAGCCTAATTCTAAAACAATAGGATTGTTATTTTTAAAGAAATCTGAATTCCATTTTCCTTTTAATGCTAAACTATCGGTAACTACTTCTTCACGAGTTGGCTGAAAAACATTTGGAAACGTTACATTTTCGTTGAATCTTTTTAATTTATTTTTACTTCCCACAACAATTAATTTTATATTGCAAAAGTATAAAAAATTTAAGTTTCTGTTGGGTAATTATTTGCTAGTTTTCAAGGTAAACGAAAACTCAGAGCCTTTTTGGTACGTACTTTGCACAAATATTTTCTCATTATGTGCCTCAATAATGTGTTTTACGATAGCTAAACCTAAACCAGAACCACCTTCTTCTCTTGAGCCGCTTTTGTTGATCCTGTAAAAACGTTCAAAAATTCTAGACATATGTTGTTGTTCAATTCCTTGCCCGTTATCGTGAATGCGAACTAAAATTTTGGTTTTACTTATTTTTTCAACGGCAATTTCAGTGGTCCCATTTTCTTTTCCGTATTTGATTGAATTCATGACTAAGTTTGTTAAAACTTGCTGAATTTTATCTTTATCGGCATAAACAAATATCGGAGAAATGTACTTTTCATCGAACATTAAAATGATGTTTTTAGCGTCGGCTTTCATTTCTAAAAGATCAAATACGTTCTGAATTTCATGAATAATGTCAATTTTTTCAATATCAATGTTTAAATCTCCAACTTCAAATTTAGAAATCATATCTAAATCTTGTACAATATTTATTAATCTATCTACTCCTTTAGAAGCGCGTTCGATATATTTTACTCGTAAGGTTTTGTCTTTTATAGCGCCGCCTTCTATAAGAGTGTCTAAATAACCTTGAACTGTAAAAAGTGGCGTTTTTAATTCGTGAGAAATGTTTCCAAGAAATTCCCTTCTATACTCTTCACGAATATTTAAGGATTCAATTTCAATTTTTTTCTCTTTTGCGAAATTTCTAATGTCATTCGTTAAGGATGATATGTCTGTAGTAACTGTTTTGTTTTTTAAAGAAGTGGCATCTAAGATTGACACTTCGTCATAGAGTTTTTTTATTCGTTTATAGATAAAAACTTCTACGCGGTACTGCATTAAAAAAAAACTAAAAAAGAATAATGTAGTAGGAAATGCTACTAAAATTAAAATATCTATATGTTGTATCAACGAATTGTACACCAATAAACTCAGTATTACAAAAAACGTGATATATAAAGAAGATTTGAAAGCAAATTTGTAAGATTTTTTAAAACTAATCGCCATTTAATTCAATTTTGTATCCCACTCCTTTGATGGTTTTAAAAACATCCTCGTCAATTTTTTCTCTAAGTTTTCTGATGTGAACATCAATGGTTCTTCCGCCTACAATGACTTCATTTCCCCAAACTTTATCTAAAATTTCGGCTCTGGTGAAGACTTTGCCTGGTTTTGAAGCTAATAAATATAAAAGTTCGAATTCTTTTCTTGGTAAAACAATGGTTACGCCGTCTTTAATAATTTTATATTCTTCGCGATTAATTTGTAAATTCCCAACCGTTAACGTTTCAGAATTTTCTAATTCTTCATCTTTTAGTCTGCGTAATAATCCTTTTACTTTGCTAACCAATAATTTTGGTTTTATCGGTTTGGCAATATAATCGTCCGCGCCAACTTCAAAACCAGCTACTTGCGAATAATCTTCGCTTCTAGCGGTAAGAAAGGTAATAATGGTGTCTTTTAATTCTGGAATTTCTCTAATTTTTTCACACGCTTCCATCCCGTCCATTTCTGGCATCATTACATCCATAATAATTAGATGTGGTTTTACTTTTATAGCAAGTTTAACCGCCTCTTTACCATTTTCTGCTTTGGTAACGTGGTAACCTGCTTGCTCTAAATTATAACCAACAATTTCTAAAATATCCGGTTCATCATCAACCAATAATATTTTTATGTCTTTCTTTTTCATACTGAATATAAAAGTAATTAAAATAATTTAACTTGTGTAAAATTATATATAAAATTGACATTAATTACTTGTTTACCATTATTTAATATGTTAACACTATCTTAACACTATCTAAACTAATAAATAACTTCTAAGTAACATTTACATAATTAAGGTGGTTCTATTTTTGCCAAAAATAAACACAAACTCATGAAATTAAAATTTCTACTTATTGGATTATTCTTTACAATAATCTCTTTCGCTCAAAACTCAGCTAAAGTTTCTGGTTTAATTACGGACAAAGACACAAAACAACCAGTAAGTTTTGTTTCAATATCTTTAAAAGGAACCATGATAAATGCGGAATCTGACATTAATGGTAATTATGAAATTACAATGAAACCAGGGACATATACAGTTGTTTATGCCTTTATTGGATATAAAACTTTTGAAAAAGTTGTGACTGTAGCTGCAGATGAAACCATTACCGAGAATGTTGCTTTACAAGAAAATTCAAATAGTATTGAAGGAATTGTAATTAAAGGTTCAACAAATAAAACTAAAGAAACCGTTTTATTAAAAGAGCAGCAAAAAGCTGTGGAAATGAAACAAAGCATCGGTGCGCAAGAAATGGAAAGAAAAGGGATTAGTGATGTAGAAGAGGGATTAACAAAAGTAACTGGTATTACTAAAGCAGAATCAAAAGGGCTTTTTGTAAGAGGATTAGAAAACCGATATAACAATTTATTGATTAATGACTTACAAGTACCATCAAATAGTCCGTTTAAAAAAATTATTCCTTTAGATTTATTTCCTACAGATATTGTTGGTGTTTTAAGTGTATACAAAACCTTTAACCCAAATATTCCAGGTGATTTTGCTGGAGCAACTATTAATGTAGAAACTTCTGAGCCACAAAGTTCTCAAACAAAATTGAGTGTAGGATTTGGTTTTGTTACTAATAATAATGGAATTGATTTCTTAATAGCTGAAACCGCAAACAATACCGATGGTTTTTTTGGAATTCAAAAGAAATTTAGAACCATACCAGTACCGTATGGAAATGTAGGAAATGTATCTTTAAATTCAACAGAATATTTAAATGGCTACAAAAATAATTCTTGGAATGTAGATAGAGTAAACGCACCCATTAATAACAGTATAAGTTTCAGTCATTCAGACAAATTTAAATTTGATAAAAACCGTTCGTTTTCATACTTAATGTCGTTAAACTGGGACAACAAATACCAATTTAGACAAGGGGTAGAAAGAACATTTATTGAAGGTGGAAATGAGTATTATAATGATTTTGTAAATACATCTTATAACTATATTACTAATACATCTGCATTAATAGGTTTAAAATATAAATCAGATAGATTTCAAATTGCGACCAATTCAATGTTTTTAAGAACAACCGAAAGTTTAATTCAAGACCAATTTGGTGTTTCTGCAACCCAAAAAAGTATCCCAAATCGATTAATTCGATTAAATCAGTTCGAACAATCTGATTATTTTAATAACCAATTATCAACAAGTTACAAATTAACTTCTGACAACAAGCACAGTATTAAAGGAGCAATGTCGTTTGTGAAAACAGTATTTGAATTACCAGACAGAAAATTCTTGGTAGGATTACTTAATAACGATTCGTTTTCTAACACTTATGGTGGAAATACTTTAAATCGTCAAAACTTTAGAATTAAGGGGAATTATTTTATGAGCGGATTACTAGAATACAACCTTAATTTTGGAAAAGAAAAAGACGGTAAAACGAACAAATTATCTGTTGGATATAATTCTTTCAGAAACAACTTAAGTGCTACGTATCGTTTATTTGCTTCAATTCCAATTAATTCTGGGTTACAAACAATTACTAATTTAAACGATATTAATAGCCAGATTATGTCTGATGCAGAAAATGGTTTAATTTTCGAACGAGAAGAATCAAATGTGTCTTATAAACAAAAATTAGATCAATTTGTAAATGCTGGATATGCAAATCTTTTAATTAATATCAACGAAAAATTTGAAATTAATGGAGGTTTAAGATTAGAAGCGTCAAACAGAATTATTAAATATAGAGATTTAAATTCTTCAACGAGTTTTACTGACACGTATATTAAAAACCAAGTAAAGAAAAACTATTTCTTACCCGCTATTAATTCAAAATACAAATTAAACGAAAAATCTAATTTACGTTTTGCAGCATCTCAAACCATAACAAGACCTGTTTTAATGGAATTATTACCCGTACAAATTGTAAATCCTGATGGAACTGTAACTTTAGGTAATAAAGATTTATTAGATACTCAAAATTTAAATGCTGATTTCAAATTCGAATACTTTTCAGATAAAAAAGATATGTTTGCAGTTGGAGTGTATGCTAAAAACATCCAAGATCCAATTGAAAGAATCTTTGAAGCGAGTGCGTCTTTATTGACTACCTACAAAAATTCAAAAGTAGCCAACTTATATGGTGCAGAATTTGAATTTATATTTAACATGGCAAATATTTCACAAAATTTAGAAAACGTTTCCTTAGGCTTCAATACCTCATTAATGAAAACAGAAGTAGAAATTGCAGAAAATAATCAATTAGAAAACACTAGAACAAGAGAATTACAGGGTGCTTCAAATTGGGTGATTAATGCAGATGCAAAATACGAATTCAATATTACACAAAAAATTAAAAACACTGTAACCTTAGTATATGGAGTAAAAGGAAAAAATATATATTCTGTAGGTACTGCTGGTTTAGACCATATTTACGAATTGCCATTTCATAAATTAGATTTTGTGTATTCTAGTAAATTAACAAAAAATTTAAATGCTAGATTTTCTGCCGATAATATTTTAAATCCTGTTCAAAAATTTGAATTAGGCGCTAACAACAGAACAACAATTGTAGAAGATTCATTAATTGTAAGAGATTATAAAAGAGGTGTAGGACTAAGCTTAAACTTAAGCTATACATTCTAAAAATAAAATCCTACTTCGGTAGGATTTTTTATTTACAGAAAATTTACATAACCAGAAATTCTTAAATTTTTAATAATATATGGTTAACGATATCATTAAGCAGGCTATATAAATTTGTAAAACAAAACTAAAAATAAATAACATGAAAAAATTAGTCTTAAGCTTATCCGTATTAAGTTTATTATTCACAGGTTGTTCAGAAGATAATGATGAAACACCAACAACAAAAACGCCAGTAGCTGGAGAAATTACAGGTGACATTACAGCAAATACCAATTATGCATTTGGTAATTATACCTTAAAAGGTATTGTAAAAATTAAAGCTGGAGCAACAGTAACAATTGAAGCTGGTTCTAAAATTACAGCAACATTATCAGATGGTAGTGTAGATGCTTTAGTAGTAGAAAACGGTGGAAAGTTAATTGTTAATGGTACATCTGCTGAACCAGTAGTATTTACTGAAACTTCACAAACTCCAGGTTCTTGGGGTGGAATTATCATGTATGGAGACGCTCCAATTGTAGCAGTTGGTGGATTGACTACTGCAACTTCTGAAGACGGTTTAGCACAACCTTACGGTGGAACTAATCCTACTCATAATGGTGGTTCTTTAAAATATGTTCGTGTAGAATATGCAGGAAAGAAAATTACTGACGGAACTTCAGAAATGAACGGATTCTCATTTTACTCAGTTGGCTCTGGAACGGTTTTAGAAAACTTAGTAGCTTACAAAGGTGCAGATGATGGATTCGAATTTTATGGAGGAACAGTTAATTTAATTAACGCGATTTCTTTCGGAAACTTTGATGATTCATTTGACTGGCAAGATGCATGGCAAGGACAATTAAACACAAACTGGTATGCGTACCAAACTGGAACAGGAAACTTTGCAATGGAAATTGAATGTAAAAACAATAACAATGCATTTTGGCCTAAAGTTTCAAATATTACTTTAAAAAGAGCGGCTGGTACTTTAACAGAAAACAATTCTGCTGAATACGATGCAATTCAGTTTAAAAATCAAGGTAACGGAGAATACACTAATATTTTAATTGATGGTTATACTGCAACGAACGCAGTAGCGGTAAGAATTCAAGATGCTAATACAAATAACAATCAAGTTAATGCTAGTAAAATTAAATTAACGAATGTGAAAATTAATGGAACTACACCTTTATTTGGTGGAACTTCAACAGTTACTTCAATTGTTTTTCCATCAGGTTTTTACACTACTTCAACTACTGCAACAGGAGCAACATTAACAAATGGAGCTTGGTCAACAGTAAACGGAGCTACTTTATTACAATAAATATCTCAAAATAAATAAAAAAAGCGGTCTTAATTAGATCGCTTTTTTTATGTTCTTTTTTCCTATGTTACGAAATTGTTAAGTTTTTGTTTGGTTAATGTAAAAATATGT